>NZ_JBNCKT010000150.1:0-10266 GCF_049841675.1 Micromonospora sp. DT4 | reverse complement strand
ATAGCGCTCGGGTAACACTCCGGACACCCGTGATGTTCCTACCCCACCAACCATGATCCACAAGACAGGCCCTAGCTGGGACTGGCATGGATCTGGTCAGCATCTCCACGCCGCCACGATCCGCGCTCCGAGGCTTGGCTCGGCGGCTGCGATACTGGCCGCCACGCCGGCCGCGTCCGCGCCAGCCGGCGGCGGGGTGTCGATCCGATGTGGACCGAGCTGATCACACCTTGAGGACGTCCACGTCGTACAGCGCTATCGACGGGTCGCGGGAGGCGAGGGTCAGCCCTTCGGTGATTGCCTGTGCCACCAGCATGCGGTCGAAGGGATCGCGGTGATGCGATGGCAGGCGGCCGGCGGCGATGGCGTGGACGTGGGTCACCGGGAGTTCCCGGAAGCCCATGTCTCTTACCCGCTCGGCAAGGTCAGGGGGGCCGGCGAGTTTCCCGGTGCTCTGTTTGATGGTGATCTCCCACAGGGTGACCGGGGAGAGGAAGATGTCCGGCTCGTGGCGTAGTCGATCGAGCAACTCGCTGCCGAGCGTCGGGTCGCCGGTGATGGCCCAGAGCGCGACGTGAGTGTCCAACAGCAGGTTCATGCGCCGATGCCGAAGTCGTCGGCGATCTCGGTGTTGGTCTGTGGTGAGTCCCAGTCACCGGAGAGGTCCAGTTGGCCGGCGAGGGAGCCGATTGCGGTGCGGTTAGCCCGCCGGACCAGCGGTACGACCTTCGCCACCGGGGTGCCCGCCCGGTCGATGATGATCTCCTCGCCGCGTTCCACCCGTTCGATGATGCGCGACAGATGGGTCTTGGCGTCATGCATGTTGTAGTGCACTGCCTCAGCCGACACGGCGCGCAACCTCCTCGCTTAGCTAAGCGATTAGTTTAGCCTGCTTGGCCCGCATGCGTCAGCGGTCTTCGCTGCTCGGGGCCCGGGACGCCTGACTCTTCCGAGTCCGTACCCATGGAGGGTCGGCTCGCCACGGCCCTGAGCCTGCGCGATGAGCCGGCGGGGCGGGTGACCCGGCGCAGCCTCCGGTCAGGTACACGGACCGAGGAGCGCCACGTAGGCGACCAGCGCGGCCATTCGCCATTAGGATGTGGGCCATGAGCGCCGAGGCCGTTGGCATGTACATGCCCGCCGTCGTGACGCTCGACGACGTCGCGGCGATGAATTCCGCCGACCCGAACGGCCACCGCTACGAGACCAGCCCCGAGGGGGTCCTGTCGGTCATGCCGCCGCCTGATTCGGAACACGCTACGATCGCCAGTCGGCTCTTCGCTTGGCTGATCATGGCTGGTTGGCCCGCCGAGCAGGTGCTGCAAGCCGTCGGGGTCCGCATTTCCGGGCCGAATGGTGACGGCGGCCGGATTCCCGATCTCAGCGTGTGGCGCAAGCCGCCGGGCCGCAGCGTCTGGGCCGCGGTGACCGAAATCGCGCTCGTGGTGGAGATCGTGTCACCGGGCTCAGAGGCGATGGACTCGGTGACCAAGGTCCGCGAGTACGCGTCGGCGGGCATCCCGCAGTACTGGGTGGTGGACCGCGACGGGGCGCAGACGGTCATCCTGCACCGGCTGGGTGGTGACGGCTCCTACGAGGAACACGCCAAGATGCCGTTGGCGTGGCTGCTCCAGTCGTCTCCCGCCGACCACCTCGACCAGAGTTTTTGACACACGCCGGATTCACGCGGGCTAGCAGGTGGCGTTGTGCCAGCAGCACCACCGGCGGATCGGCGTCGTCGAGCTGGTAGCCCAGCCGCTCGGCGGCCAGATCCGGGTCGAGCGGCACGTACGCCCCGCCGGCGACCAGTACCCCGAGCACCGTGACGACCAGGTCGACCCCACGTTGGGCGACGACCCCGACCGGGATGTCCACATCGACCCCGCGAGCGCGCAGGCGATGGGCGAGCCGGTTGGCGCTGGCCACCGGATCGGCGTAGCGCAGCACCCCGTCGTCGGCCAGCACGGCCACCGCGTCGGGCGTCCGGGCGGCCTGCTCGGTCACCAGGTCGTGCAGGCACGTCTCGTCGGCTCGCGGCACGCCGGTAGTCCAGCACAGCGCGCTGTCGGCGAGCTTTCGATCGGCTATCCCCACGGCCGACGCATAGGCCGACACCGGGGCGTTTGTCGCTAACCGGACAAGACGGTAAAGCCCCTGGTAGAGCACCCTGGAGGCAGGCGAAGAGGCGGCGGATGTCGGGCCACATCCCCGTCCTCGGGCCCGGCACGGACAGCATGGTCCGGGCCGGTGCCGCGCCCCCCACCCGGTCCGGCCTCGCCGGTACGGGCCCGGCACAGCCGCCGGCCCCGACGAGGCGTACGGCTCGGCCGCCCCCCACACCGCTACGGGCGCCCGCAGCGGTGTCACCGTCCACCGCCGGCGACGTCGCCCACCGGCGCGTCGCGCACGTGCCCCGCCGACCCACGCATCGTGGATCCCGCCTCGTCCGGCGTCGCTCATCCGCACGCCCGACCCGGCGACCGAATCAGAGAGGCCCTGTCATGGCGGCTCCTACCGCGACCGCAGCCCTGAACGCATCCGTCTTCGCGCCGGGTGACCAGATGCTACTGACCGTCACGTACTCCGACGCCGACACCAAACCGCTGACCGTCACCATCGTGGTCACCGACGCGCAGGGCAACAGCAGCGCGCCGGTCAAGGTCACCGCGGTCATCGACCCGCTCACCGTGAACGTCTCCGACAACTCCGGGCGTACCTGGACCCGGGTCTCCGACAACGGCTCCGTGGCCGTGTACCGGGCGGTGGCGTGATGCCCCGCGTCACCGTCCAGGTCCGTGACTCGGCCGGCAACACGGCCACGACCGGGGTCGACTACAGCCTGCGCCAACCGGTGCTCGGCGGCTACTACCTGTCCGGCGGGGCCGACCCCACCGCCGACATGGCCGGCGGCAACTTCCGCTCGCTGACCCAGTACCGCAGCTTCGCCGACGGCTTCATCTTCCCCGGCTACAACCGGCCATGGCTGGTCAACCTGGGCAAGGCCGGCGTGCAGATGAACATGGTGCTGGAGTTGAAGCACTACGGCGCCGGCGACGCCGGGCCGCAGACCTTCACCGTGGACGGCGTCACCTACACCGTTCCGGCCCCGGCGATGACGATCCAGCAACGCCCCGGCACCACCTGGCCGAAGGCGTACGGGTACACCCAGGTGCTCAACGGCCAGTGCGACGGGTTGTTCGCGCGTGCCCTGTCGCAGTACCGGGCGCTCGGCTTCGGGGTGAACATCCAACTCGCGTCCGAGCTGGACACCGACCACGAGTTCGGCACGACCGAGGCCGGCAAGGCGTACACCTGGGCCGAGTCGGACGCGCGGGCGGTGCAGGCCGTGACCTACATCGTCACCTGGTTCAAGGCCCGGACCTTGCCCACCGGGACGACCTTCTCGGTCGGCTTGGGTGGCTTCGACCGAGCGTGTTTCCAGCGCACCCACCCCGAGTCACTGATGTCGCGGCTGGACTACCTCCAGTGGAACGTCTACGCGACGGCCGTCGGGCAGACCGCGCTGGCCCGCTTCCGCCGGACGAAGGACTGGGCGGTGGCGGATCTCGGCCCGGTGGCGCTGTCCCGGCCGGTGATCATCGCGGAGTACGGGGTGCGCGCTGCCGAGATCCCCAACCAGCCGGCCTGGATCGCCACCGTTCCGGCGGCGATCGCCCAGCTCAACGCCGAGCGGGGGCCTCTCATCGCGCGGACCAACTACTTCAACTCCGGGTGGGGCACCCTGTCGCCGAAGTCGGCCGGGTTGGCCGCGCTGCGCACCGCGTACGCCACCCGGCCGTACGTCTGACCGGGGCCGCCGGTCACTCCGCTTCGAGCTGATCGGCGTACCCGTCACGCAGCGCGGGCCAGCCGAAGTCCTTGGCCTCGGCGCCCCGGATGGGGCCGACCGGGTCGCCGTCGAGCAGCCGGTCGGCCACGTCGAGGCAGAGGTGCCAGCCGGCGGCGACCATCGGCAGCGCACCCCGGTCGGCGACGGTGTGTCGCAGGGTAAGCCGGGTGCCGCTGTCCGAGGGGGTCAGCTCCCAGCGCAGCAGGTCGTCGCCCCAGGTGTATTCGAGCAGGTGGGGCGGCTCGGCCCGGCGTACCTCCGCGGTCTGTTCCACGGAGGTCCCGCCGTCGACCAGCGTGAGCACGGCGGCGCCGGGGCTGCCGAGGTCGCGGTCGACGAGGAACGGGGCCCACTGCGCGAGTTGGGCCGGGTCGGTCAGCGCCGCCCAGACCGCGGCGGGTGGATGCCGCAGGTCGCGGACGAACACCAGGGTCGCGCCGCCGTCGGCGTGCTCGGTGTACACCTCGCCGGGTGGGCTGGGGCGGAAGGCGTCGCGGTCCATGTCACTGCTCCTGACTGTCGAGGTGCTGTTCGAGGGCGTCCAGGTGCTGGCTCCACAGCTCGCGGTACGGGTCGAGCCAGCAGTCGACAGCTCGCAGCGGGCCGGGGTCGAGGCGGTAGATCCGCTGCCGGGCGGCCACCCGGCAGGAGACGAAGCCGGCCTCGCGCAGCACCCGCAGGTGTTTGGAGACGGCCGGCTGGCTGACACCGAGCCCGTCGACCAGCTCGTTCACGCTGCGGTCGGCGGCGCGGAGCGCGTCGAGGATCCGGCGTCGGGTGGGCTCGGCGAGGACGGTGAACGCGTCGGTGGACACCCGTCGAATATGCCGCTGTCGTCATATGCCTGTCAAGTGATATGAGCGTGACGGCCGTCCCGGAGCGGCGGCGGAGGCGGCTATCTATGCTCGGAGCATGGAACTGCGGATCTTCACCGAGCCCCAGCAGGGTGCCACGTACGACCAACTGCTCGCGGTGGCGCGCCACGCCGAGGACGCCGGCTTCGGCGCGTTCTTCCGATCCGACCACTACCTCAAGATGGGCTCGGTGAGCGGCGACCCCGGCCCCACCGACGCGTGGACCACGCTGGCCGGACTGGCCCGCGACACCAGCCACATCCGGCTCGGCACGCTGATGACCGCCGCCACGTTCCGGCTGCCCGGCCCGCTGGCGATCACGGTGGCGCAGGTGGACCAGATGAGCGGCGGTCGGGTGGAGCTGGGCATCGGCACCGGCTGGTACGGCGACGAGCACACCGCGTACGGCATCCCGTTCCCGGCCCTGGGCGAGCGGTTCGACCGGCTCGAGGAGCAGCTCGCGGTCATCACCGGGCTCTGGTCCACGCCGGCGGGGGAGCGGTTCAGCCACCCGGGCGCGTACTACCCGGTCAGCGACTCCCCGGCCCTGCCCAAGCCGGTGCAGCAGCCCCGCCCCCCGATCCTGCTCGGCGGCATGGGCCCGAAGCGGACGCCCCGGCTGGCCGCCCGCTACGCGGACGAGTTCAACCTGCCGTTCGCGTCGACCGCGGATTCGGCCGCGCAGTTCGACCGTGTCCGCGCGGCGTGCGCCGACATTGGCCGCGACCCGGCGGAGCTGGTCTGGTCCAACGCGCTCGTGCTCTGCTGCGGGCGCAACGACGCCGAGGTGGCCCGCCGGGCCGCCGCCATCGGCCGCGACGCGGACGAGCTGCGGGCCAACGGTCTCGCCGGTACGCCCGACGAGGTCCTGGACACCATCGGCCGGTACGCGAAGATCGGCAGCCAGCGGATCTACCTCCAGGTGCTGGACCTGGGCGACCTGGACCACCTCGACCTGGTGGCGAGCGAGGTGCTGGCGAACCTGTGAGCCGGACGCCCGGTCAGGCGCGGTGCTGCGCGCGCCGGCCCGGGTCGCCCAGCACGGTGTCCAGCCGGCCGTCGCGGTCGCTGTCCACATAGGTGATGTCCGGTACGCCGTCACCGTCCACGTCGATCTGGACGATGTCGGCGACCCCGTCACCGTCGAAGTCGGTGACCACCTCGATCGACCCGTCCAGGTGCCGCGTCACGATCGACCGCGACTCGCCGGCCGGCTCGCGAGGCGGTGGCCCGGGCGCCGGTACGGGCGTCGGCGCGGGAGCGGGAGCGGGTGTCGGACGGGGGCCGGGCGTGGGCGCCGGGTGGTTCGGCAACCGGGCGCCCGGCGGCGCGCTGGCCGGCTCGACCACAGTGCCGGTCGGGTCCAGCTCCTCCTCCGACGGGAAGACATCACCTCGCGGGGCCGGATCACGGTAGCTGCTCATGGGCGTAGGGTTCCCCGACGATGGCGAGAACAACCGTGCCCGATCGTCCGGTGTCCTCGGTGCCCGGTCTGGCGGAAGATGTCGGGACCGACGCCACGGTCACGAAACGGGGGTCCACGGGTGGAATTGCGCCGGAATCGGGGGGCCCGTGCGTTCGCCCTGGCCTGCGTACTCGGTGGGGTGCTCCTGTTGGCCTATCCCAGCGACGGCGCCCTGCTGCGGACGATCATCGCGGTGGGTGCGATCGCGCTCGGCGCGGTGGCGCTGGTCAGCGCGTTGCGGCCGTTCCGGTTCGGAATCCACGCCGACGGGCTCAGCATCCGACGACCCGGTCTGCGCCGGGAGTTCCGGTGGGCCGAGGTCGACACGGTGGTCCTCGATGAGCCGCCGCGACGCGGCGGCTACCCGACACCGCCGAGGCTGCTGCTGGTGCCCGCGCAGGGTGTGCCGCGTGAGCTGGTGACGGCCCGACACCCGCTCGACGGCCGGCCCGCCATCGAGTTGCTCGTCCTCGACCAGGTCCGCGAGCAGCCCGAGCAGGTGGCCGAAGCGCTCACCCGGCATGCCGGAGACCGCTTCGTCGACCTGCTCGCCCGGCGGCGCGCCGCTTTCGCCGTCCCGGACCTCCCGGTCGGCCTGCGCGGCTATGCGATGGACCGGGTCGACCGGTTGATCCGGCGCGGCCAGGACGCGCTGCTGTCCGGCGACGCGTCGGCCCGGCAGGCGGCCCGGGGCGAGATCGAACGGGCCACCGGAGCGGGTCTGCCGATCGCCCAACGTGGCTACAACACGTTCCAGACGGATACGGTTCTAACCGCCCTCGTCGTCGCCCTGGCCGACCAGCAGTCCAGCGATCGGGAGACCGCCACGTGACCACCCCGGGACCGAACGCCACGTCGACCGCAGCTCCCGAGGTGCCGCGCCGCAACTGGGCCGGCAACGTCCGGTACGCGGCCCAGACGTTCCACCGGCCGACCTCGTTCGACGAGGTGCGCCGTCTCGTCGCCGGCAGTCGACGTATCCGCGCGCTGGGCACCGGGCACTCCTTCAACCGTTTCGGCGACACCGACGGCGACCTGGTCAGCCTCGCTGGCCTGCCCACGAGCGTGGAGGTGGACCGCGAGCGCGACCAGGTCACCGTGAGCGGCGCGATGCGCTACGGCGACCTCGCCCGACACCTGCACACCCAGGGGTACGCGCTGGCCAACATGGCCTCGCTGCCGCACATCTCGGTCGCCGGCGCGGTGGCCACCGCCACCCACGGCTCCGGCCCCACCCACGGCAACCTGGCCAGCGCCGTCGCCGCCCTGGAACTGGTCACCGCCGACGGCGACCTGCTGCGGGTCGACCGCGACACCGGGGCGTTCGCCGGGATGGTGGTGGGGCTCGGCGCGCTCGGCCTGGTCACCCGGGTCACCCTGGACCTGGTGCCGGCCTTCGAGCTACGCCAGTACGTGCGGCTCGGCCTCGACCCCGACGCGTTGGACGACGCGTTCGACTCGGCGTACAGCGTGAGCGTGTTCACCGACTGGCGTACGCCGCGCCTGCGGGAGGTGTGGCGCAAGCAGCTCGCGGACCAGGCGCCCCCGGAGGCGGACTGGCTCGGCACCACCGCCGCCGACCAGCCACGGCACCCGGTGCTCGGCATGCCGCCGGAGAACTGCACCCCGCAACTCGGCGAGCCGGGCCCGTGGCACGAGCGCCTGCCGCACTTCAAGCTCGGGTTCACCCCGAGCAGCGGTGACGAGTTGCAGTCCGAGTACCACCTGCCGCGTGCCGTGGCGGCCGACGCGCTCGCCGCCCTGGCCGACGTGGCGGACCTGATCGCACCGGTTTTGCACGTGTGTGAGCTGCGGACGGTGGCCGCCGACGAGTTGTGGCTCAGCCCGAACCACCAGCGGGACAGCTTCGTGGTCCACTTCACCTGGGTCGAGGACACCGCGGCGGTGCTGCCGGTGCTGGCCGTGGTGGAGGAGCGCCTGACGCCGTTCGCGCCCCGTCCGCACTGGGGCAAGGTCTTCGTGACCGACCCGACCGAGCTGGCCGCCCGCTACCCCCGCTACGCCGACTTCGCCGCCCTGCTGACCAACCTGGACCCAAGGGCAAAGTTCCAGACCGACCAGCTAAACCACTACTTCCCCCACTGACCGTTCCGCCCGCCCCCCACCCCGCCCCGCGCCCCCCTCCCCCCGCCCCCCGCCCCCCGCCCCCGGTTGATCATGAAGTTAGCGGCGCTCATATCGAGGTTGCGTCTCGCTAACTCCATGATCAACGAGAGTCGGCCTGGGCGCGCAGGGCGCCGCGTTGGACGGCACGGCTGATGTCACTGGGGGAGACGATGCCGGTCAGGCGGCCGTCGTCGCCTACCACCAGGGCGCGACCGTCGGCGCACTCGCTGAGCCGGGGGAGCAGGTCGTTGAGCTGTTCACCCGGCTGGGCGAGCACCAGCTCGTCGGCCCGGCAGGCCACCTCGGCCAGCGTGGTCGACGCCCGCCGCTCGGCGGGTACGCCCCGCACCCGGTCGACGGTGACCAGGCCGGTCGGTCGACCCTGCTCGGTCAGCGGCAGCGCCGAGTGCCGGTACGCGAAGAGGTAGTGGTCGACGAAGTCGGCGACCGTCATGTCCGCCGACGCGGTCTGCGGCTGCGGCGTCATCACGTCGACGACCCGGATTCCGCGCAGCGCGGTTCCGGTGCGGGCCTGCCGCTCCTCCATCCCGGCGGCGCCGATCAGGAACCAGCCGATCAGCGCCAACCACAGGCCGCCGAAGCCGACGCCGGACAGGAACTGCCACAACCCGAGGCCGATGAGCAGCGCGCCGAGCACCCAGCCGGCCCGCGCGGCGACCACGGACGCGCGGGTCCGGTCGCCGGTGGCCTTCCACACCGCCGCGCGTAGCAGCCGGCCACCATCCAGCGGCGCGGCCGGCAGCACGTTGAAGATCGCCAGCAGCACGTTGATGCCGGCCAGCCACGCGATCGCGCCGAAGAGCAACCCACCCTTCCCGGCGAGCGTGATCAGCAACGCGATGGCGCCGAAGAACGCCCCGAGCAGCAGGCTGACCAGCGGGCCGACACCCGCGATGCGCAGTTCCGCGCCGGGGTCGCGCGGCTCGCCCTTCAGCTCGGCCACCCCGCCGAACAGCCACAGCGTGATGCCGTCGACGGTCAACCCGTTGCGCTTGGCGACCACGGCGTGCGACACCTCGTGGGCGAGGAGGCCGACGAAGAAGACCACCGCTGCGGCCAGACCGGCGAGGGTGTACGCCACCGGTGAGCGGTCCGGGTACGAGCGGGGAAACTGGTTGGCGGCCAGCCCCCACGCGATAAGCGCGAAGATGACCAGAACGCTCCAGTTGACGCCGACCGGCACCCCCGCTATCCGGCCGAGCCGGAAACTCGCCCTCATCCCACCGACATACCCCCGGGTGGCGTTTCCATGCACCCAGCGCAAGCGGCGGTTGACGCTGATCAGGCACCTGAACGGTAAAGTGCGCAGACTGAGCCGAAACACGGACGGCCAGGGCGGAAGGGGCGGCGGATGCGGGAGGATTCACCGCGCTGGGAGCAGATCAACTCCAGCTCGTATGTGTGGGAGCAGGACGGGTTACGCGAGTTGGCCGGTTACCTGCCCGACGCCGACCCGTACCACGTCTGGACGAACGTTGAGTTCGTTGGCGCAGACGGCTCGATCAACGAGGTCGATGCCCTGGTGCTCACTCCGAGCGGGCTTTTCGTGTTGGAGTTGAAGCACTGGCAGGGCGAGATCCGCGGGGACGGCAGCCAGTGGGTGCGGCGGGCACCGAATTCCCGGCTCATCCCAGAGGACAACCCGTACATCCTGGCCAACCGGAAGGCGAAGCGGCTGGCCAGCCTTATCCGCTACTACGCCAAGCAGCACGGACGGCAGCGGGCGACGCCCTATGTCGGGGCCGCCGTGTTCCTCCATGCGAGAGCGATGCGTGCCGATCTTGACGAAATCGGCGGCCAGCACATTTACGGCCTGGAAGGGCACGATTCCGGTCTGCCTGGCCTGAAGAAGCTGCTCCTGGCCGTGCCACGTATTGACCCGTAAGGCAAATAGTTGATGGTCAGGAGGCGGCGTAGCGGACTTCGGGCTTGCGGAACAAGGATTTCAC
>NZ_JBNCKT010000149.1:0-10315 GCF_049841675.1 Micromonospora sp. DT4 | reverse complement strand
GTGAAAGCCTTGTTCGGCAAGCCAGAAGTCCGCTACGCAGCCGGCTAACCACGGCACCTTTGGGTTACTGGTCAATACTGGTTGCCTTCCACCGGTGGTCGGTGGCGGTGAGGACGTCCATCCGCGCTCCCTTCTGGAGAGTGGCAACGATTGAGCACGGCTCTTCCACCTCACTTGATCGATACTGGATTCCCGCCGTGCACCCGGAGTGGCGGCCTCGGTTCGGCGCGGGCAAGGTCCGCTGCGGGCAGCAGACACCTTCGATGGCCGCCGCAGCGAGGCCACGGCTGCGGGCGAAACGATCGAGCAGGTCCGGCCGCCCAGACCACCGCTGCTCGGCGGCGGATCGGTGACGGCCGGGCCGTTGTCCGAGTTCATGCCGGCCTGCACCCATGCTCGTAGTTGCGAACCCGGGCACTCGGTCGAGTTGCCCGACCGCCCTCCGTGCCACGTCTTCGCCAGCGTCTTCCCGGTCAGGGCGTTGGCGCGGCTGTAGAGCGCCCGCATCGAGCGGAGCACGGCCGGCGTCACGTCACCGTCGTTGCCGATGAAGCCCGCTGCGATATGGGTGTCGTCGTATTCGCTGGCATGAGCACCCATCACCTCCCAGCCACGCCCCTCGTGGGATCTACCGCGGGATTGTCGTCGGTGGCCCCCACCGAGTAGTGGGCCGTGAATCCGGTACGCGCCGCGAGGGCAACACGCGTGACCTCGATCGGGGGCCATGCGTCCCAGCGGAGGTCCCGGTGCCCCTTGATCTGCGGCCCGGTTCGTCCAGCGGGCCGACCGAATCTGTCGCCAGCTGCTTCCCGTCGGCGGCCATCGCCGCCGCAGCGGTGCCGAGCACCGCTTCTAAACAGGTCGCCTTACATCGGCATGCACCCGGGAAACCCGACGCCCACCGCCGCCAGCATTGACAGACACCATTGAAAAAAATAAATTCCTGACAACGAGAAACTGTTTCGTTGGCTCGCTGTGCGGCACTCACCCGCGAGCCGCGAATGAGCAGAGCGGCCGCCCGCCCCACGAGCCGGTCGACAAAGGAGGGTGCCGCAGCCCCGCCGGACCCGCTCGCCGCATTGTCATCCGCTCGTCGCCGCCCCCGCTCCACCGCCGGCGCGCGGGCCGATCCGGCGTCGACTCCCGGCCGCCGCACCGGCGTTCCCCCGGTGCACGCTCCGCGAATCGTCGCGCGGCGTTGGGATCAGCGGCCGGCACGGCATGTCGAGGGTGACCGGCAGGGCTGATCTGGACAGCGGATCCGACCACCCACCGTCGCGCGCTTGGGAGCGCTCCCGGCGACGCCTGACGTTACCGCCCGACGCTCTCCGTCGACCAGCCCGGACGCGTCGGCCGCCACCACCACCTCGGGAGAAGCCTGATGAGAAAACGAAGGGTCACCAACACCGCCCTGATGTCGGCAGGCGCCGTCCTGCTGGCGTCGACGGCGGTCGCCCTGGCCGCGCCGGCCGGCGCCGCAGCCGCCGGCTGTGCCGTGAACTACGCCGTGTCATCGCAGTGGCAGGGCGGCTTCGGCGCGAACGTCACCATCACCAATCTCGGCGATGCGGTCAGCAGTTGGACGCTGACCTGGTCCTACACCGCCGGCCAGACCGTCACGCAGGCCTGGAACACGACCCTGACGCAGAGCGGCGCCGCGGTCACCGCCAAGAACGTCAGCTACAACGGTGCAATCGGAACCAACGGCACCGCGTCGTTCGGCTTCAACGGCTCGTGGACGGGCAGCAACCCCGATCCGTCCAGCTTCGCGCTCAACGGCGTGACCTGCACCGGCGGCACGACACCGACGACACCGCCGCCGACGACACCGCCGCCGACCACACCGCCGCCCACCACACCGCCACCCACCGGCCCGGCGGACATCACGGTGAACAGCGCCACCAGATACCAGACCGTCGACGGCTTCGGGGCCGCCCAGTCGATCTGGGGCAGCGCCTGGTCGACCACCGACACCCAGACGCTGGTCGGGCTGGGCGCCAACCAGCTCGGCCTGTCCATCGTGCGTACCGGCCTATCCCCGGTGTCCAGCGAATGGGCGACCCACGTGAACTCACTGAAGACGGCGGAGGCGTACGGGTCGAACGTGAAGATCCTCGCCTCACCGTGGACCGCGCCTGCGGCCTGGAAGACCAACAACAGCAGGACCAACGGCGGCAAGCTGAAGACCGACTACTACGACGACTACGCGAACCACCTGAACAGCTACGTCCAGTACATGCGGGGTCAGGGCGTGACCATCGACGTCACGTCGGTGCAGAACGAGCCGGACTGGCACCCGGACTACGACTCGATGGACTGGAGCGGCACCGAGCTGCGCACCTTCGTCCGCGACCAGGGCGCGAAGGTGCAGAACAGCAAGCTGATGGTCGCCGAAGCCGTCAACCTGAACTACGGCTACACCGACCCGACCCTGAACGACGCGACCGCCCGGAACAACATCGGCTACATCGGCGGCCACCTGTACGGCACCGAGTCGGCTGGTCGGCTGGCGCCGTACTCCCTGGCCGCCCAGTACAACAAGCCGGTGTGGATGACCGAGTGGAACTACCACGAGGCCGACGGCAGCGGCTCGAACATCTGGGGCAACCCCAGCAACCTGGCCGTCTGGAACGAGACGCTCGACGACATCATGCGTACGGTGCACAAGTCGATGGAGGCCAACTGGAGCGCCTACATCTGGTGGTACGGCAAGCGCTACTACTCCTTCATCGGCGACGGCGAGGCGGCCTACGGCACCACGGCCGGTGCCCCGCTCAAGCGTGGGTACGCGTTCTCGCAGTACGCGAAGTACGTCCGGCCGGGCTACCAGCGCGTGGCCCTGACCAAGAGTTCCAAGGCGTCCCCGCTGGAGGTGACGGCCTACCAGGGTGACGGCAAGATCACGCTGGTCATCCTCAACCGGTCGAACAGCGCGGTCAACAACGCAGTGGTCCAGGCGCCGCAGAACGTCAGCAAGGCGGAGTACTACCTGACCTCGCAGAACGCCAACGCGGCCAGCCAGCCGACCAGCGTGAACGGAGGACAGGCCACCATCAACGTCGGCGCACGCAGCATCTCGACCCTCGTGTTCACGCTCTGACCGTCGCACGGCGGCAAGGCGGCACGGCCACACGGCGACACGGCGGCGAGCCGGCGGGGTGTGGGGTGTGCGAATCGCGCGCACCCCACGCCCCGCGCGGGGTCAGTTCCCTCCGACCGGGGAGCGCCTTCCCCTACCGGAGGGAACCCTGACGGCCGGCGCCCCGCGAGGATCGCAGGCATGACGACGGCGGCACCCCTCACGCGCCGCAGCGGCCACGGCCTGACGTACGCCGTACTCGCCTGGGCCGTGGCCTACGGCGGCATACGTCTGGCCTGGACGGTCGGTGAGACGCCGGAGTTCCCACCGTTCGGGTCCGACCTGCTCGGCTTCACCGGCTGGCGGTCGGTGGCGTTGTGCCTGGCCGCCGGCGGCGGTGGCGGTCGCCCTGGACCGTGCGACGACCTGGCGACCGGCGCTCGCGGGACTGGCCTGTACGGTCGCCGGCGCGTTGGTCGCAGCGGCGGCGATCCTGCTGCCGGAGCTGGTGAGCCTCCTCCTGCTCGCGCCCGGCCCGTCCTTCGACCCGCTGGCGTTCGCCAGTCGGCTCGGCTGTGCACCGGCGCGGCGCTTCTCGGCCTGGCCACCTTCGGCTATCAGCGCCGTACGCGGGGCGACTGTCCCGACTGCTGCCGGACGATCCGACCGGGTCAGCGGCGCAGGGCACCCGCGCCGTGGGCGCGCTGGGGAGCGTACGTGGCGGTGGCCGGGCTCGTAACCCGCTTCGCGGCACAGGCCGTGGTGGGCTTCGACGACCTCGCGCGAAACGCCTCCATCATCGGGTTGCAGATCGGTCTCGTGCTGGCCGGGGTGCTGTTGCCGCTGGCGCTGGTGCGGCCCTGGGGTGAGATCTGGCCGGGATGGGTGCCGTTGCTCGCCGGCCGTAGGATCCCCCGACGGCTGTTGCTGGTGCCGGGCTTCGGGCTCGGGGCAGCCATCGTCGCCTACTTCGGCATGGGGATGGCGCAGGAGACGTCGGGGTCGGCCAGTGAGTTCTCCGACGCGTTCCTCTGGGTGGCCATGTCGGCGTACTGCCTCCTGGGGCTCGGCCTCCTCGTGGCGTCCAGCGACTACCACCTGCGTACCCGTAGCGCGTGCCGGGCCTGCGGCCGCTGACCGGCCGCCGGCCCGGGTCAGCTCCGGTCGCGCTCGCCGACCTCGCGTCGACCGGGTGCGGGCCGGGGCAAGGGATTGTCCCGGGCGGACGCCACCCGTTGGCCCCGTACCGGCGAGAGCGGCGCGGGCGGGACCGGCCGCCGCGGTGTCCCGCCCGTCTCCGCGACGAGGTACTCGGTCTCCTGCACCAGGTAGTGCGGTCGACGTTTGGTCTCGTAGTAGATCCGGCCGATGTACTCCCCGATCACGCCGAGGATCGTCATCTGGATGCCGCCGAGCCCGATCACGCTGACGATGATCGTGGTGTACCCGGGGACATCGATCCCCTTCTCGACGGCGTCCGCCACGACCCAGGCCATGTACGCAAGCGCTATGAGGGTCAGGAACAGCCCGCCGTAGATGGCCAGGCGCAGGGGCCGGTTGTTGAACGACAGCAGGCCGTCGAACGCGTAGTTGAAGAGTTTACTGAGCGTCCACCTGCTCCGCCCGGCCTGCCGGGTCTCGTTGGCGTGGGCCACCACCGCGGTGCGGAAGCCGATCCACGAGAACAGCCCCTTGGAGAAGCGGTTGTATTCCGGCATCGCCAGTATCGCGTCCACCGCGAGCCGGGACAGCAGGCGGAAGTCGCCCGCACCGTCCTGGAGGCGCACGTCGATCCACCAGTTGATCACCCGGTAGAACGACCGGGAGGCGACCATGCGGACGAACCGGTCACCGCGTCGGTCCCGCCGGGCGATCACCTGGTCGAAGCCCTGCTGGTACAGCGTCACCATCTCGGGCAGCAGCCGCGGCGGATGCTGCAGGTCGGCGTCCATGATGACGACCGCGTCGCCGGTGGCCCGCTGCAACCCGGCGAGCATCGCCGCCTCCTTGCCGAAGTTGCGGCTCAGCGACGTGTAGCAGACGGTGGGGTCGGCGGCCGCGAGCCGGCGCAGCGCCGCGAGGGTGCCGTCCTCGCTGCCGTCGTCGACGTACACGACCTCGACCTCGACGTCGGGCAGCTCGGCGAGAGCGGCGCACACGGTCTCGTGCAGCCGCTCGACCGACGCCTCCTCGTTGAAGCAGGGCACCACCACGGACAGTCGCACGTCCGTCACCTCACCCTGCCCGTACCCGGGCATCCGCCGCCGACGCCCGCGGACCCGGCGCTCACCCGGTCAGAGGTGGTAGACCAGCATGCCATCGAAATCCTCCCGGGTGATGCCCAACCCGTCGATGGGCCGGGTCGCGATGCTCTCCCACGGCGTTCCCACGACGCGGCTCGGCACGACCATCACCGACCGCACGCCGATCCCGCGCAGGTGCGCGACGCTGACCGGATCGGGGAACGACGCCACCGCCATCCGGGTCTGCGCCTGGCTGACCGGCTCGAAGCCGGCCAGACCGTTCGTCAGCCGGGGGAAACCGTCGGTCGACCACAGCATGTACGTCAGGTCGCCCAGTCCCCCGGCCGGCAGCACGAGAATCGGGTCCTGCACCGTCCGCATCGCGGCCGGCGGTTGTGGCACGGTCGGGTGGGGCGTGGAGTTCACGCCCTCCAGGGTGACCACGGTCAGCGGAATCAGCAGGACCAGCGGCGTGAGGGTCGCCGCCCAGCGGCGGGGCGTGGACTGGCGCAACGACTCCGCGAGAGCGGTCACCGCGCCGGCCGCCAGCACCGCCAGCAGCAGGCTCGTCCAGTGCATCATCCGACCGGGCGTACGCAACGCGTCCCAGCCCGGCAGGAGCGTCGACAGCGTCAGGTAGCCCGGGTCCCCGTCGCCGCCGAGGGTGGCGCCCAGACCCAGCAGCACCGTGCCGACCACGCCGAGTCCCAGCGCGACCCGGTGCCGCAGCGGGTACGCCGAGAGAAACAGCCCGGCCGCGGCCAGCCCGATCAGCATCATCCCCGGCAGCAGCGCCATCTCCGGCGGCCAGGACAGCTGCTCGCGTGCGGCGGCGTGCCGGTCACCCCACAACCACGAGTCCGCCGGCGCGGTGACGAACCCGATCAAGGGCGGCGAGAACATCTTCGTCCAGTCGAGCGTCCGCTCGGCCTGCGGGTTGAGATCGACGACGCGCAGGTAGACCATGCCCAGCAGCAGCGTCACGACGCCGAACAGCCCGCCGCCGACGAGATCCGCGAGCAGCAGCCGCCAGCCGAACGGAGGCCGCTCCCGCCGCCGCCACCAGGACCAGCCGTAGCAGCCGGCCGCCACCAGAACCGCGGCCAGCAGGAAGTAGACAAGCGGCAGGCCGATACCGAAGCCGAGGCTGATCTGCCAGGCGGCGACGAGCCACCCGGCCACCGCCCAGGCGGGCCGGCGCAGCTCGGGCCGGTACCCGTGGCGCAGCGACCAGCCGTGACCACGGGCCAGCATGGCCAGCGACAGCGCGATTCCCGCGCTGGACAGGATGTTCAGGTGCCCCGAGTGCGCCAGCCGCCACGGCGCGTACGCCCACGCGACGGCGGCGACCGCGCCACCCCACCGGTTCGCGCCGAGCTGCCGCGCCAGGGCGTACGCCCCGAGCGACGCGAGCGCGTGCAGCAGCACGTACAGCACGTTGTACCGGATCACGGCCGCCTCGAAGCCGGAGCCGAGCATCCCCATCGGGGCGTAGCCGAGCAGGGTGTCGCTGTAGGCGTACGTGTACTTCTCGGGGTAGAACGTGTTGGAGTTCCAGAGGTCCGCCGGGCTGCTCAGCAGAGCATGCCCCGACCAGGCGACCTGCCACGCCTGCAACAGCGGGTCGCCCAGGTCACCGGGGATCGTGCTCGCCGGGTGCCGCAACGTCGGCCAGGTCAGCACCACCGCCAGCAGCAGGCTCGCCAGTACCGCCAGGGTCCATTCGGAACGCGCCCATTGCCATCGCCCCCAGTCGGCCGGCGGCCGTTCCTCGGCGGTCTCGTCGGGGGTCACGTCTTCCGAGGTTGGTGAAGGGGTGGCGGACCGGATAATCATGAAATAGATGCTCTCCAATAGTGTCGGCCTTGTCCATCCGGTGTCCGAAGCATGGGTGTGCCGGGCACACTCTTCAACGGTTCCGCACCGATGGATGTCGTGGTCAGCGGCGACGGTAACGCGGACGACGTGCGTCCGCGCTACCCCGCCGCCGATTTTGTCGAACGGGTGGTCAGCCGATCTTGATCAGCTGCCACTGCTGGTTGGTGCCGCCCCAGTCCGCGTACTGCACGACGTTGCCGCCGTCGGCGGTGGACGCGCCCTGCACCTCGACGGCCTTGCCGCTGTTGCGGTTGATGAGACGCACGTAGCCCTCGGACGAATCGGCCAGCCGGAACTGCTGGTTCGTGCCGTTGCCGTCGGTCCACTGCACGATCGCCGCCGAGTCGGCGGTCGAGCGGTTGTAGACGTCCAGCACCTTGCCGGAGTTGCGGGACTTCAGTCGGTAGTATCCGCTACCCGAGTCGACGAACTGCCACTGCTGCCACGCCCCGTCGTTACGGCTCCACTGGTCGATCCGGGCACCGTCGCTGGTCGCCCGCTCGTACACGTCCAGGGCCTTGCCGCTGTTGTGGTTGACCAGGACGTACCAGGCGGTGGTGTCGACCGGCGAGCCCGGCGGGGGCGTGGTCGGGTTGCCGCTGCCCGCGTTGAGGGCGTTGAGGACGGAGGTGTACGCCGCCTTCTTGTTGCCCGAGCGGTCGAACAGCAGGGCGTTGTCGGAGCCGCGCCAGGAGTCGCTGTCCCGCACGCCCCAGGTGGTGATGCCGGCGCAGCGCGCGACGGCGAGGCAGGCGCGGGTCACGGAGGCGTAGATGTTGGCCTGGTTGGAGCCGGTCATCACGTCCAGCTCGGTGATCTGCACGTCGAGGCCCAGATCGGCGAAGCGTTGCAGGTTCGCCTGGTAGTCGCTGGCCAGCGTGGTGCCGAGGTGGGACTGGAAGCCGACGCAGTCGATCGGTACGCCGCGGGACTTGAAGTCGCGCACCATGTTGTAGATGCCGGTGGACTTCGCGTTGACGCCGTCGGTGTTGTAGTCGTTGTAGCAGAGCTTGGCGCCCGGGTCGGCGGCGCGGGCGGCACGGACCGCCGCCTCAATCCAGTCGTTGCCGGTGCGCTGCAGGTTGGAGTCGCGTCGCCCGCCGCTGCCGCCGTCGGCGAACGCCTCGTTCACCACGTCCCAGGCGTAGATCTTGCCGCGGAAGTGGGTGGCGACCTGGGTGACGTGGTTGATGGCGGCGTTGCGCAGCGCGGTGCCGGACATGCCCTGCGCCCAACCCGGCTGCTGCTGGTACCACAGCAGCGTGTGGCCGCGGACGATCATGCCGTTGGACTGGGCGTGGCTGACAAGACGGTCACCACCGGTGTAGCTGAACCGACCCTGCTGCGGCTCGGTGGCGTCCCACTTCATCTCGTTCTCGGGGGTGACGCTGTTGAACTCGCTGTTGAGGATGCTGGTGTACTGGCCGTCGGAGAGCTTGCCGGTCGCGACGGCGGCACCGAAGTAGCGGCCCCTCTCGGCCGCCGACGCCTTCAACGTCGTTCCTGCGCTGGCCATGGGTGCCAGCGCGACCGTCATACCCGCGGTCAGCGCGACCGCGAGGGTCGCCGTCGCCAGCAGAGCTTTTCTAGGTCTCATGTCGTTCCTTCTCAGTGGGTGCATCGGCGGTGGTGATGTGCCACTTCGCTCAGGACGACCTGTTCCCGGCGGCGCACGCCGGCTGGGCCAAGGAATTCGGGACGGTCATCCTGACCCACCTCGCACCGGCGCACGCGGGATCGGCCGGCGTTCGCCGGGAACCACACGAGTCCTGAGACGGCGTCCGCTGCCCGTGGGACGCCGTACGTCGAGGCGCGACCACGGGACCCGCCCGGTGAGCCACCGATGCCGCCGACCTCTGCATCGAGGGTGAGCGATAACATGCTGTTCGTCAAGACGTAACGAGCCGGCCACATGACCCCCCGGCCGGCGTCGACTCGGGGCGCGCACCTCATCGTCGCTCCTGAATGCCTGGTGGGCGATCGCGTCGGCGAGTGGCGCCACGCGGACGCGGCGGGACCCGTCGAACGCGAGCCTTGTTATCGCTCACAGAGCCGGTCGACCCGCCCGCGTACCACCACGGACGTCGATCGGCCAGCGGCAGGTGTAGCCCGAGTCCCCAGGGGGCAACAACCCGCGCATGGGTGGGACGCCACGGGTCGACGAGCGACTGCTCGGACAGGGGCACCGCCGTGCCGAGCCGGGCCGGACGCGGCCGTCGTGGACACCCGCGTGACACGGCCGAAGCACTGCCCGCCGCCGGTGGCGCTCGGCGCGGTGGCGCTCGGCGCGGCCGCGCTGGCGGCGGCTCTGGGCGCCGAGCCCGCCTCCGCCGGACCGTTGCCGATACCGATGCCGACCACCACCGGGCCGGCGGGGGCAGGCACCGCACCGGAAACCGTCGAGTCGCTGCTGCGGGGCGTGGTCGAGACCCCCCTGCCGATCGACCTGCCGCCGCCGACCGCCCTCCCACTACCCCTGCCGACGACCGTCCCGCTGCCGAAGGCCACTCCCCTGCCGCTGCCGAAGGCCACCGCGCCACGCCTACCGACGGCCGAACCGTCGGTAGGCGCGCCCACCCGAGCACCCCGTACGCGACAGTCGTCCTCGCCGCCCGCCGCGCCCACCCTGGCCGCCTCCTCGACCTCGCGCCCCACCCCGCCGTCGTCACCACCGCCGACATTGACCGTGGAGGCGTCCCGCGTCGAGGCCGTGGACCGCCGGGCGCCGGCGCGGAGGCGTGCGACGGTGACGGCCGAACCGTCGCCAGCGCCGGTCCCTCCCGCTCGTCCCCTACCCTGGCAACCGGCGCTGGCGCTGGCATTCGTGTCCGCGCCCACCAGCACAGGCGCCGGTGGCGCCGACCTGACGGCCTCGGCAACCGACGGGCCGCCGTCCGTCGGGCCGCTGCACCGGGGGCGAGCCGTCGTGCCCTTCGACAGTCGAGCCACCAGTCGACCCGTGGAGCGGGGGCCCCCGCCACCACGGCAGCTCCTGATCGCCCATCCACGTCCACGACGTTGATCAGGAGAGATCATGGAGCTAGTAGCGTGTCGCTGCTAAGTTCTGGGGTGTCTTGTTGGGAGGGTGGGGGAGGCAGATTTCCCCTTCCCTCTG
>NZ_JBNCKT010000148.1:0-10321 GCF_049841675.1 Micromonospora sp. DT4 | reverse complement strand
CCCTCGACGTCCTCAAACAGCTGTTCACCACCGGGCCGTGGTTGCCTCAAACGGCTACCTCAAGCTGAATACGTACCCTGCTCGCGCCGACCGACCTGATGCTCGGCACCGTCCTGCTGATTCTGCTGCTGGAGGCGTGCCGGCGTACGACCGGTTGGATCCTGCCGGCGGTCTGCCTGCTGTTCCTCGGGTACGGCTACTACGGCGGGTTGCTGCCGCAGTCCTGGCCGATCGCGCACGCCGGGCTCGATTTCCGTCAACTGGTCGACGCTTTCTACAACTCCGACAGCGGTTTCTACGGCACGCCGTTGGACGTGGCCGCGTCGTACATCGTGCTGTTCACCATCTACGGCGCGGTGCTGGAGCTGTCCGGGGCCGGGCGGTTCTTCGTCGACCTGTCCGCCGCCGCGTTCCGCCGCTCGCGTACCGCCGCCGGTCGGACGGCGGTGGCCTCGGGCTTCCTGCTCGGCACGGTCTCCGGCTCCGGCGCGGCGACGACGGTGAGCATCGGCGCGGTCACCTGGCCGCTGCTGCGTCGCGCCGGCTATCCCCCGGAACGCGCCGGCGGCATGCTGGCCGCGGCGGGGGTGGGCGCGATCCTCTCCCCGCCCACCCTGGGGGCGGCGGCGTTCATCATCGCCGAGTACCTGGGCGTGTCGTACCTTACGGTGCTGGGCTGGGCGACGGTGCCGACGGTGCTGTACTACCTGGGCATTCTGCTCTCCGTGGAGATCGACGCCCGCCGGTCCGGCGTACGACCGGTCGTGCTCGACGTCGGCTCGCCGTGGCGGCTGCTGGGCCGTTTCGGCTACCACTTCGCCTCGCTGATCGCGATCATCGGGTTCCTCGCGGTCGGTGTCTCCGCGACGAGGGCCGTGGTCTTCGCCATCGTCCTCACCGCCGCACTGTCGTACCTGGACCGCACGCACCGGCTCACCCCGGCCCGGCTGGTGACCGCGCTCGTCACCGGCGTACGCGGGGTCCTCGCCGTCACCGCCGTCTGCGCCGCGGCCGGCATCATCACGGCGACCACCACGAAGACCGGTCTCGGGCCGCAGGCGGCGGCGCTGCTGATCGGCGGGGCGGAGGCGGCCACCTCGGACCCGACGCTGGTCCTGGTGCTGACGGCGCTGCTCGCCGCCGTCGCCCTCAGCCTGCTGGGCCTGGCCGTACCGGTCACCGCCTCGTTCGTCATCGGGTGGGTGATCGTCGGCCCGGCCCTGCTCGACCTGGGCGTGGCCGCGCCCGCCGCGGCGATGTTCGTCTTCTACTTCGCCGTGCTGTCCGAAGTGTCCCCGCCCACCGCGCTCGCCGCGGTGGCGGCCGCCGCCGTCACCGGGGGTCGGCTGGTGCCGACCATGTGGCAGACCCTGCGGTACGCGCTGCCGGCGTACCTGACCCCGATCGCGTTCGCCATCACCCCGACCGGGCTGGGCCTGCTCGGCATCGGCGGGGTGGCGCGGATCGCCGTCGCCGCCGTGGTCACCGCGCTCAGCGTGGCGGTACTCGCCGTCGCCGCCGGTGGCTGGCTGCCCGGCGTGGGCCCGGCGGGCGCGCCGGAGCGGGCGCTCGGCGCCCTCGGCGGGGTCACGCTGCTCTGGCTCGAACCCGTGCCGGTCGCCCTCGGCGCGACGCTGGCCGCCGTCGCGGCGACGGGTGTGTTCCTGCGACGCCGATCCGCCGGCCGACCATCGCCCCATCCTGTTGAGGAGAGACTGTGAGACGAATCGACGTACGGCTAGTGGCGGGCCTGAGCGTGCTCGCCCTCGTCCTGACGGGCGTGACCGGCTGCGGGGGCCAGAAGGGCGGCGCGGCCACGGACGACACGGCCAGTGAGGTCACCTGCGAGGTCGCCCGGGAGACCCGCGTCGGCATCGCCACCGGCAACTCGACGGGCGTCTACTACGTCGTCGGCAACGCTCTGGCCGGGCAGCTCTCCGGCGCGACCGGCGGCAAGCTCACCGGCACCGCCGCCGAGACCGGCGCGTCGGTGCAGAACGTCGAGCAGTTGGTCGGCGGCCAGTACGACGTGGCGTTCTCGCTGTTCGACACGGCCGTCAACGCGGTGGAGGGCAAGGGCAGCTTCAGCGCGCCACAGCCGGTGGAGGCGCTGGCCCGCCTCTACGACAACTACACGCAGGTGGTGGTCCGCAAGGATGCTCAGATCACCTCGGTCGCCGGCATGCGCGGTAAGCGGATCTCCACGGGCTCCCCGAAGTCCGGCACGGAGGCGATCGCGAACCGGCTGCTCGAGGCCGCCGGGCTCGACCCGGCCGAGGACGTGCGGGCGCAGCGACTCGACCTTGCCAAGACGGTCGACGGCATCAAGGACGGCAGCATCGACGGGTTCTTCTGGTCCGGTGGCCTACCCACCGGTGGCTTGACGGACCTGTTCACCACCGCCGGCGACACGGTGGCATTCGTCGACATCTCGCCGCTGCTGCCGAAGGTGACCGCGCTGAGTCCCGGCTACCAGTCCGGCACGATCGGTCGGGACGTGTACCGGACGGCGGCCGACACCCCGACCATCGTCGTGCCCAACGTGCTGCTGGTCCGCAAGGACCTGGACGCCAACGTCACCTGCGCGATAACTCGGACGGTGTTCGACAGGCGCGACGTCCTGGCCCAGGCCAACCCGGCGGCCAAGGGGATCTCGCTGGAGAAGGCCCGCAGGACCCTGCCGGTGCCGCTGCACCGCGGCGCCGAGAAGGCGCTGAACGACCTCGAGGCGAGGTGACCGTCGGTCAGAGATCGGTCGGCGCGGTGGCGGCGCGGGCCACGCCGACCAGGCGGTCGGTCTCGGCGAGCAACGCCTCGTCGTCCGCCGGTGTGCCGGGGTCGAGTCGGACCGTCCAGGTCAGACCGTCGACCCCGGCCGCGCGGCGGGCCGCGACGCGCGCCGCGCCGCCGGGCACCGAGTGGTGTTCGGTGTACGCGACGGAACGCGTCACCCTGGCCCGTACCTGGTGCGGCAGCTCACCGGGGTCGAGCAGCAGGTACGTCTCGGCCGGCCCGTCGGCGACCACGAGGTAGCCGTCGCGCTCGACGACGGTCTCGGCGGGCGTGACGGTCAGCTCCCGACCGGACCAGACCGCCTTGATCAGGTCGTGCCAGCCGATGCGGTGCCCCCGCCCGGGCAGCCACAGCCCGAGGTTGCTGGCCACGATCACGCCGTCGCCCTCGCCGTTGCCCACCGCCGCCCAGGCGAGCACCCGCTCGTCGGCGGTCAGCGGCGGCCGGTCGGCCGGGGGCAACTTCGGCTTGCGGCTGAACAGTCCCATCTAGAGCCCTCCCGCAGCCTGCTCGCGCAGCGCCCGGGCGTGCTGTTCCAGGGACAGCAGCTCACCGAAGGCGGCGAAGTACTCGTCCTTGTTGTTGACCGGGTTGATCCGCTGGATTCGCGACTTGAGGTCACGGATGCGGGCCGTCACCGACCCGAACTGCACCCGGGCCATGGTGATCGACACGTAGCGCGGGTCGGGCTCACCGTCGATGCGCAGCAGCTCCACGGCCAGCTCGCCGACCAGCGCCGCAGCCGCGAGGTCGTCGCAGGCGTCGCGGACCTTCTCGATCCAGACCGCACCCCCGGTCGCCGACGCCACGCCGCCGGCCTCGGCGACGGCCGTCCGCACGGCCACGTGCACCGGGTGGCGGTATTCGGTCGCCTCGACCGCGTCGAACATCGGCCCGGCCAGCACCGGCTGTTGCAGGGCCAGCTTCAACGCCTCGCGCTCGACCATCGACTGCGGGCTGTCCACCGACACTTCGGGACGGGCCGGGGCGGGCCGGGCGGCGGGTGCGGCGTCCCGGGCGCCGGACGGCGGGGTGTTGGCGGCGGCGAGCACGGCCCGCTGCACCGGCTCGATCTCCATCCCGAGGTCCATGGCGAGCTTGCGGACGTACTCTGGGCGCTTTTCCCGGTCCTTGAGCTGCGCGACCAGCGGCGCAGCCCGGCGCATCGCCTCGACCCGGCCGTCGACGGTGTCCAGGTCGAAGCGGCTGATCTCGTGGCGCAGCGCGAAATCGACGAGGGGTTCGCGGCGGGCGACCAGGTCCCGCACAGCCAGGTCGCCCTTGGCCAGGCGCAGCTCGCACGGGTCCATGTTGTCGGGGCTGACCGCGATGAACGTCCGGCCCACGAAGCGCTGGTCGTCGGCGAACGCGCGCAGCGCCGCCTTCTGGCCGGCGGCGTCCCCGTCGAAGGTGAAGATGATCTCGCCGGCCACCGAGTCGGTGTCCAGCAGGAGCCGGCGCAGCACCCCGATGTGGTCCGCGCCGAACGCGGTGCCGCAGGTCGCCACCGCCGTCGTCACGCCGGCCAGGTGGCAGGCCATCACGTCGGTGTAGCCCTCGACGATCACCGCCCGGCCCTGCTTGGCGATCTCCCGTTTGGCCTGGTCGATGCCGTAGAGCACGTGCGACTTCTTGTAGATCGGCGTCTCGGGCGTGTTCAGGTACTTCGGGCCGTCGTCGTCGTCGAAGAGCTTGCGCGCCCCGAAACCGATCACGTCACCCGTCAGGTCACGGATCGGCCAGAGCAACCGGCGGCGAAACCGGTCGATCAGCGTGCCCGAGCGGGACTCCCGGGACAGGCCGGCGGTGACCAGCTCCTGGTGGGTGAAGCCCTGCTGGCGCAGGTGCTTGGTGAGCAGGTCCCAGCCGTCCGGCGCGAACCCGCACCCGTAGCGCTCGGCGGCGGCCCGGTCGAAGCCCCGTCGAGCCAGGAACTCCCGTGCCGGTCGGGCCCCGGCGGTGCTGAGCTGCGCCCGGTAGAACTCCACAGCGGCGGCGTGCGCGGCGACCAGACGTTGGCGCTGGCCCTGCTGCGGACGCGGGCGCGGGGCGCTCCGGTCGTCCTCGACGTAGCGGAGCTGGATGCCGGCACGCCCGGCCAGCCGCTCGACGGACTCGACGAAGCTCAAGTGCTCCGCGTCCATCAGGAACTTGATGGCGTCGCCGCCGGCCCCGCAGCCGAAGCAGTACCAGACGTTACGGGCCGGTGACACGTTGAACGACGGGCTCTTCTCGTCGTGGAACGGGCACAGGCCCTTGAGGTTGCCGCCACCGGCCGACTTCAGGGTGACCGTCTCGGAGATCACATCTGAGATCGAGGTGCGTTCCCGGACCAGCCCGATGTCCTCGTCCCGGATTCGCCCCGCCATGTGCCACCCCCTCGCCGTACATCCTGCCCTGCCCGACCGACGACGCGCCGGCCGGGGGACGCGGTGCGGCGGGGGCCGCCGCCGGACTCACCCGTTCCGGCCCGGCCGCCGGGTCCGCGCGGGGACCATGACCAGATGCGCAGGGTACGCGCCAACAGGCCCCGGCCACCGGACTGGGTGGCCGGCCGGCTGCGGATATGGGGGCGGGGCCCGCAGGCCGACGACACCGGCGAACGGCACGCCGATCACGCTCGGCGCTCAACTCATCGGCGCCGAGGGCATTTCCCCACCGACGACGCCATGATCAAGCTGATCTGGCTCGCGATCGCCGACATCGACTCTGCTGCCGAATTCGGTTCAGGCGGCGAGGGCTAGGTCGAGGCGTTGGAGGTTGCTGGTCCGGGCTGGTGGTAGGGGGTGTCGGGTCCACCAGGCGTGGAGTCGGACGAGGTTGAGGGCGATCGCGGAGAACACGTGTTGGAGGCGGGTTTTCGGCAGGCCGTGGTAGCGGGTGTGGCGGATGCCGGTGATGTCGAGGGCCTGGTTGATGGTGCCTTCGACGCCGGCGCGTAGCTTGTACTTGTCCTGCCAGTTGTCGCTGGCCTGCTGGGTGCGAGCGGTCATGAGGGCGTGGTGTAGGTCGCGGGGGTGGAAGGTGAGTTGCCGGCCGCCGCGTTTCGCGGTGGTGCACTGCGTTCGTGTGGGGCAGGGACGGCAGGTGGTGCCGGCGAACTTGACGACGATGACGTCGGTGTCGCGTTGGACCGTGGGGCTCCAGTTGGTGTTGGTCTGTCCTTGGGGGCAGGTGACCTGCCGGGTGTCGAAGTCGATGGTGAAGCAGGTCTTGTCGTAGCCGGTGCCGGCGCGGGCCTGAGTGGACTGGTCGAGCAGGGCCGGGGTAACCATGGTGATGCCATAGCGGGTGGCGGCGGCGATGGTGTCGGCCGAGGGGTAGCCGGAGTCGAGGTAGTGCTCGCCGGGCAGTAGCCGGCGGTCGTGCAGTTGCTGGTGGATGCCGGTGGTGGCTTTCACGTCGGGGACGGTGGCCGTGGTGGTGGCCACGTTGACGATCAGGTTCGGTGCCGACCGGGGACCGCTCTGGCCGCCGTGGTCGCCGGTGGTGTCGGATTCGTGGTCGCAGGTTTCGCTCAGGTGGACCTTGTAGCCGTTCCAGAACAGGTCGTCGCCTTTGGCGGCCCACCGGGTGTCGGTGTCGTACGGTGATGTGATCCGGGATCTGGCGGGCGGGAGACCGTCCGTGTCCGCCTCCCGCCGCCGGATCACCTCCCGCCCTCTGCTGTCGGTGGTGATCAGGTAGTTCTGCACCAGCACGGTGCGCAGCGTCAGCACCGCGGGCAGTTCGGCCAGCCATGCCGGAGCCTGGTCGGCGAACACCGCACGCAGCAGCATGACGGCGTCGGTGCCGTAGACCTGGGCGAGCCGGTCCCGCTTGGCCGCCGACGTGGGCAGCCGCCAGGAATCGATGCGGGGCCCGTACCGGTGCGCCCACTCGCCGACGTCGATCACCGTGGCCAGCCAGCCGGGTGCGGCCACCGACAACGTTTCCAGGCAGGCCCGTACCGACTCACCGGCCAACTCAAGGCGGTTGAGGTCCCGCACCGCGCTGATCACGTGCGTGGAATCGGTGCGCTGCCTACCACCAGCGGCGATCAGGCCCTTACCGGTCAACACGGTCAGCATCGCGGTGAAGACCTGTTCCTCCAGGCCGTGCTCGACCAGCCGGGTACGGAACTTGCTCAGCACGCTGGCGTCGAAGCCGGGATCGGTCAACTCCAGGCCGAGGGCGTACTTCCAGTCAATCGCCCGGGCGAGCATCTGCGCGGCCTGCCGATCAGTCAGGTTCTCCGTGAACTGCAACGCGGTCACCATCGCCAACGCACCCGGTGACTCGGCCGGCGCGCCCCGGACACCGAACGCGGCAGCGAACTGCTCGTCGGTGAACACCTCGCCCAGATGGTCACGCGCTGACATCGCCACACTGCCATTCGGGAACGCCGCGCGAGCCACCAGCACCGTCTGATCAGGAATCTGGACCCGCGACCGCGGCTGCATCGACATCCGCACACCCCTCCCGCGGCCGGAAACGACGAGAACACGACCGCGAACAGGGATCATCTCCCCACAACCAGCCAGTCAAAACGATCCCGACGGCGTGTCACGAATTTGGCAGCAGAGTCGACATCGAGGACAAACGCGCGCGGCAACGCGCCGCCAAGGCCGGCAAACCCACAAACTCCCGCACCGCACCGCGCCGCCACGGCTGGTCGAAGGCGCTGGCGTGCACGGCTGGAAACAGGCCCTCAACGCGTTGGACCTGTTCTTCCCGAACCGCATCCCCATCGATGCCGAGTTCAGACAGGACGGGGCGTTACACAGAAACTCGGACAGGCTTGGAGGAAGCCGGCATCGCAGCCAGCGTCGAGTTCGCCACGAAACCCGCGCTGGGACTGCGGATGATCGAACGCGCCATCTCCGCCGGACTGCCGGCACGGTGGGTCACCGCCGACGAGGCATACGGGCAGGACTCGAAGTTCCGGACCTGGCTGCAGCAGCAGCGCTTTGGCTACGTCCTGGCCGTCCCCCGCAACCAGCGGGCCCTGCCGACACCAGTGACTAGACCCTTGTCCGGACCGCCCGGACTCGGTGGGCGATCGAGGAGGCTTCCAGACCGCGAAGACCGAGGTCGGCCTGGATCATTATCAAGTGCCTCGCTACCACGCCTGGTACCGCCACATAACTTTCGTTCTGTGCGCCCACGCTTACCTCGCGGTCACCACGGCCCACGCCAAAAAGGGGGCACCAAATTCGACCAGGACGGTCTCATTCGTAGCTGTTCAGCGTGAGTAGATGGGCGGCCGAATCGGTCTGACCTGTGGTTATGCGCTCATACGGTGGGTCGATCTTGACCCTGCAGCCGCTCCTGCCAGCTGTGGCCGTCCGCTCTGTAATGGTTTGACCAGATCGGCGAGAGTCTCGACAAGGCATGATCATGCCGTTGACGTTGGCTGAACACGTACTCTCATTCCTCTCACCCTCGGCGAGGTCCGACGTCTGCTGGCACACCTGATCACCACGATCCGACCATTCGATCACATCAATCGTTGGTCACGATGGCGACGCCGACACCAGTACCGGGCCAAAACAGCTCACTACCGGCGAAAACTCCACCTCCACCAGATGCGGCTGGAGTATCAGGCATCTGTTCGCCGCCCTGCGCTACTTCACCCTCGACGGCACTGGTCACACCAGCGCCGGCAGCAGGTCAGCATGATCCGCGCTGCTACATCATCTGGGCGAGACAAGAACTCTGCCGATGAACGCCTTCGCGAGGTAGTCGATAGGGCGAACGTTGCCTGATGCGGTAGTAGTTGTGTCATGTGCAGTCGAGGACCGCGGTGGCGAGGTTATGCAGTTCTGGATTGTCCTGGATGTGATCGGGGTCTCGAGCGAGTTTGGTTATGGCGTTCACCCAATTAATTTTTTCGTTGTTTGCCAGCTGTTTGGAGTGTTCGTGGACGTAAGCTTTCGCGACCTCTATTCCTGCGCTGAAGAAGATGTTGACGGCTTCTAGGGCGTATGTGGCGCCGGTTGCGGGGTGGCCGGTTTGTTTGATGAGGTCGACGCGCAGGGTGGGGGTGATGGAGCGGGCGTGGTCGGTGATGAGGTGGTAGTTGCGGGTGGTGGGGTCGGGGTCTTGCTGGTAGTCCAGGACGATGGGAGCGGCATGAGGCGTGCCTAGCTCGCCCAGTAGGGGGTTGAAGCGGGTGAACCAGGGGTCGTTCTGGACGCGGGTCAGGATGGTGTTGAGGTCGGTGCGGGCTTGTGGGCTGGTGAGTTCGTCGCGGTGGGTGTGCAGGATGGTCAGGGTGGTGTCGCGGTCAGTTGCGAGCAGGAGGTGCGCCAGGGCCGGGGTGATGCGGGGGTGGGTCTTGGTGTGACGTGTGGCGGTGGTGAGCCCTGCCCTGGTGAGGACGGGGCCCAGGGTGACAGCCGTGGTGCCGAGGGTGGCTGTCCAGTCGTAGCCGAGTGAGGCTTTCCCGGGTGAGCGCTGCGGGAGAGTCGGGTGGATGATGCTGACGGTGAGGTCTTCAGACAGTTCGGTAAGGGTTTCGTGGAGATACGCGGGTGTGACTACGACGTGGGGCCGTTGCCCCAGAGCCAGGTGTTGCGCGAGGCACCGCACATCCCGTATGGCCTGGTCGCTGGCCTTCCCAGCCAGGGGAGCGCCCAGGAAGATCACCTCTGCGTCGAAGTCGGCCACCGCGGCGAGGAGCATCTGCCTCATCGTCGTAGAGGGTGACGCGTCGACCCAATAGACCCGCCCCGACGGATCCACCTGGACACCCCGCCCGGGCGGCACGGTCACCGGGCCGGCCCTCAAGTCCATCCACGGCCCTGGCACCACCCCGGTGGCGGAAGGCTCCGCCTCGTGCATGTCAGCGGAGAGGTCGATGACCTCGGATGTCCCCGGTGCCGCGTCTTGAACGCTGTCGGCGCCGAGCACCCCGTTTGGCGCGTGAAACCAACCGGGGCCGTCGTGCAGGACGAGATATCCGCGTGCGCGCAGGGCTTCTTCGGTCATCGCCTGCAGGTCCCGGTTATCACTAAAGTCGGCGAGTCCCGCTGCCATCTCGTGTAACGCTTTGCCGAGCGGGACCTTTTTGTATCCCACATTCCAAACATAATCCTCAGGCGGGATTGTGCCGTGATGTTCGGGGTATTCGTCAATCCATTCCCACATGGCCGCGATAAGTGATAACGTTTGATGCCACGGCATGCGGTTAGCCGCGTAGCTCGATCCCTCGAAGGCTTCAATCCAGCCGGTGGCGTCGTCCCTGACGGGCTGGTATCCGGTCCGCATGAGGGCGATTTCGATGTCAGCCGCGTCAGCCGCGTGCGCGGCTGGCACGCCTCGACCCTCCAGTTGGAACAGCCACAGGCCAATGTTGACCGCTTCGCCGGCTGATCCTGGCAGAGGCCACCGCTGTCCCAGGCCGGGGAAGTGGCCGTGGCGGTCCGTGTTGCGGGCTGCCCAATCTTCGAGTGCGGCGATCCGCTCGGCCACGCTGAACTCGCGGAGTCTGCTCCTTCGGCCTTGGACGAACCCGGACGCGGTGCCGCCAGCGCTCTGGCTATCG
>NZ_JBNCKT010000147.1:0-10406 GCF_049841675.1 Micromonospora sp. DT4 | reverse complement strand
CATGCTCCGCGACAAAACGCCCTACCAGGCACGTCCCGCCGCCATCGCGGCTTGACAAAAACATAGGGACACCCCCCCGACCAGCCTCGCCCAGCACCGTTGATCATGAGGTTGGCGGGACGATAGCTCGCCGAGCCGCCCGCCAACCTCATGATCAACGAGCTGCGGTCAGGGGGTTGGGAGGGTGGTGGTCCAGAGGGAGGCGCCGTCGCGGTCCCGCAGGTGAACCGTCAGGGCCGCCGACTCGCCGTCGATCGACACCTCGCCGAAGTGCTGGGGGCCCTCGGCCGGTGAGGTGTTGGCGCGCGGCGGGGCGTGCACGAAGACGTCCAGCAGCGGCCCGTACGAGATCCGCCGGTACAGCGGCCCGTTGTCCGAAGGGCGCGACCGGACAGCCAGCGCGGCTTGACCCCGGTGACGGGCTCACGCAGACTTCGCCGGTGCGTCCGCTCAACCACGACGAGTTCCAGGCCATGCGTCGATTCCCCGCGCTGGACGGCCTGCGGGCCGTGGCAGCCGTGATGGTCTTCGCCTTCCACTTCGGCGGCCCGTCCTGGGCCTGGTTGACAGGCTGGATCGGCGTACACCTGTTCTTCGTGCTCTCCGGCTTCCTGATCACGACGCTGCTGTTGCGGGAGGAACACCGCTACGGGCGGGTCTCGCTGCGCGCGTTCTACCTGCGGCGGTTCTTCCGGATCATGCCGGTGTACCTGCTCGTGCTCTTGCTGACCTGGACGCTGGCCCGGCTCAACGGCACCGCCGACGCGGTCGAACGCTCGCTGGCCTACTACCTGCTCCTGCTCAACGACTTCCTGCCGGCCAAGGCCCCGTACCTGCACTCCTGGACGATCGGGATCGAGCAGAAGTTCTACCTGCTCTGGCCGGCGATCGCCTTCGTGCTGGTGACCAGCGCCTTCCGTCGCCGGCTCGCCGTCACCCTCGGGCTGCTCGTGCTCCTCGTCGCGCTGATCCCGCCGGATATCGCCTGGCTGAGCTGGCCCATCCACTACGTGGCGATCCTGCTCGGCTGCCTGACCGCCGTGCTGATGCACCACCCGCGCGGCTTCGCCCTCCTCCGGCCGCTGACCCACCCGGTCACCGCCAGCGTGGTGATCGTGGCCTTCGCCGCGGTGCAGGTGGCCGTGCGGTACTGGCCGGTCCGCCTCGGCCAGGAGGCGCTCATCGGCAGCTACGCGGCGGCCGCCGCGCTGCTGCTGCCGGCGCTGCTGTCGCGCAGCGTGCTGGCCCGTGTGCTGGGGCTGCGGCCACTGGTGTTCGTAGGCGAACGGTCGTACTCGATGTACCTGGTCCAGTCCATCGCGGCGCAGGCGGCGGTCGGGCTGCTGCCCGCGATGGGGCGCCACAACACCGGCATCTTCGTGACCGCCGTGGTGGTGGCGTTGCTCCTCGCGGACGTGCTCTACCGATGGGTCGAGCTACCAATGATCAAGGTGGGCCGCGAGCTGGCCGCGCGGGCGTCGCGACCCGCGCCGCGCGACCAGGATGACGCGCCAGGCGCGGTCGGGGACGCCGTCCGGATACCCCGCCCCCGCGAGGTGCTCCCGGACACCGTCCCCGCGGCCCGCGGCTGACCACCCGAGTGACCGGGCTCACAGGTCCGGTTGTCACAGCGCGGCCGGATCGGACCGTCGTAGCGGTGTCGAACCGATCGAGGAGACTGCCGTGCAACGGATGAGGCTCTTCGAGGTCGCGCCTCAGGGATAGCAGGCCGTGTCGGGCCTGGAGAAGTACGTCCAGGCGAACGTCGACCACACCGCGCTGGAGCTGGTCAAGCTGCGGGCGTCCATGCTGAACGGCTGCGCGTACTGCGTGGACATGCACAGCCGCGACGCCCTCGCCGCCGGCGAGTCGAGCCGGCGGCTGTTCGCGGTGGCCGCCTGGCGGGAGGCGCTGTCGTTCTTCGACGAGCGGGAGCAGACGGCGCTGGCGCTCACCGACGCGGTGACCCGGCTCGGCGAGCACGGCGTGTCGGATGAGGTCTGGGACGCCGCCGCGAAGGTCTGGTCGGAGAAGGAGTTGGCCGATCTGGTCCTCGCGATCGCCACAATCAACGTGTGGAATCGCATCGCCGTGACGACGCACACGGAACCCCCGGCGCAGGTGTGACGGCAGAGGCGGCAGAGGCGGCCGGTGCGCTCCAGGCGCACCGGCCGATGCTGCTCGGGCTCGCCTACCGGCTGCTCGGCAGGCCGTACGCCGAGATCGCGGAGATCCTGGACCGGACCCCGCAGGACTGCCGGCAGTTGCACCATTGGGCGACCACACGCGTACACCAGGAGGACCGCCGCTTCACGGCCAGCCGGTCCGAACGTGAGCGGTTGCTGGAGGCGTTCCTCGCCGCCGCACGGAACGGGGACCTGGCGACGCTCACCCACCTGATGGCCGAGGACGTCACGGCGTGGAACGACGGTGGCGGTCGCGTGCGCTCGGCACGCAACCCCGTGCGGGGCGCGGACCGGGTCGCCCGCTACTCCGCCGGGATCTACGGCCCGCGCCGCGCCTGGACGGCGAGCCGGCTGGAACTGAACGGCGAGCCCGCCATCCTGCTCACCCGATCCGACGGCGGCCGGTACACGCTGACCGTCGCCGCGGCAGCCGGCCGGATCACCGAGGTCTACGTCGTGGGCAACCCGGAGAAGCTACCCCCGCCCGACTGAAGCCGACGCGGTCAGCCCAGCTCGGGGAACCAGAGCGCGATCTCACGCTTGGCGCTGTCCGGCGAGTCGGAGGCGTGGACCAGGTTTTCCCGGTTGGACAGCGACAGGTCACCCCGGATCGTGCCGGCGGCGGCCTTGCGGCCGTCGGTCGCGCCGACCAGCCCACGGACCGTGTCGATGACCTGGTCGCCGGAGAGGACCAGGGCAACCAGCGGGCCACCCGTCATGAAGTCTTTCAACGGGGGGTAGAACGCCTTGTCGACGTGCTCGGCGTAGTGCGCGTCCGCGAGCGCGGCGTCCATCGTCCGGTGCACCATCGCGTCGATCCGCAGCCCCTTGCGCTCGAAGCGGGAGAGGACCTCGCCGACCAGGCCGCGGCGGACCGCATCGGGCTTGATCAGCACGAGGCTGCGCTCTTCCGGGCTGTTGCTGGACACGCTGGGTTCCTCCTGTACGCGCAGAACGCTTGGGGTCGGTACGGTCAGCCTAGCGACCCGGTCCCGGCGCCGGCGCGGCGGCCGGTCTTTCCACCGGTGGCCGATCCGGCCTAGCCTGGCCCTGACCCCCGGGAGGTCCACTGTGGCGAATGGCGGGAACCGGCCCATCGCGCCGGTACGCAAGCTGATCGGTACGGTGCTCGGCACCGTAGCCACCTTCGTCGTCCTCTTCGGGCTGGGCATGACCAGCTGGGCCATCGTCGCGCTCGGGGTCGCCCTGCTGGTGCTGGCGATCGCGCTGGCCACGGTGAAGGGCGGCGGACGTACCTGGGTGGTCGGCGTGGCACACGTGCACAGCGCCTCCGAACCACCCACCCAGTACGCGTTCGGCCGGTGCGAGCTGCAACTCGTCATCGACGCGCCCGGCCTGCCGCCCCGATCCAAGAAGATCATCGAGCCGCGGGTGCCGGTCTCCAAGTGGCCGTCGCTGGGCCAGACTCTGCCCATCCGGGTTGCGCTCGACGACCAGCGGCACGTCAAGGTCCTCTGGGACGAGGTGCCCACCCACGCCGAGACGGCCGCGGCCGTCGCCGACCTCCCGCCCGAATTCGGCGACATCGACGCCGTGGACGACGTGCTGATCCAGCAGGACGCCCCGCCGTGGGCGGACCGTGCGCCGGACGAAGACTTCCGGGATTCGCGCGGCGGCGACCCGTTCGGCGACCCGCGCGGCCCCGATCCGTTCCGCGACCCGCGCGGCGGCGACCCGTTCCGCGACCCGCGCGGCCCCGATCCGCTCCGCGACGACCGGGGCGCCGCACCCGCCGAGCGCGAACCGGTGGTGGTGAGCCAGGCCCCCGGCGGCCCGGTGGTCCTCGAAGGCGTCGTCGTCGAGCAGCAGACCGGTGCGGGACTGCCGCGGCGGGCCACTCCCGCACCCCGGCCGCCGGCCGAGGAGCACTTCGACCAGCCCGGTGTCGACCCTCTCGACCCGGGCGACGAGACCGCCGGCGAGTCCGGCGACGACCACGTCGACGCGGCGACGGAGGCCCGGCCCGCAGCCACCGCGGACCGTCCCGATCGGCCCACCGACACCCCACCGGCGCAGCGGACCGGTCCGGTCCCCGCGGACCCGCTGGACCTGCCGCTGGACGATCCGACTCCGGCCGGAGCGGCCCGCGAGACCGTCACCGCCGAGGCCCTGGACGAGGCGATCTTCGGGTACGACGGGGCGTCTGCGGCGGAACCGGCCGGCCCGATCAGCGGCGTCGGCCTGACCCTGCTGGTCACCGACCTGTCCCGGTCGCTCGGCTTCTACCGCGACATGCTCGGCTTCACCGAGGTCGACCAGGGCACCGGCAACGCGGTGCTCGCCTTCGGCACGACCCGGCTGGTGCTGCGCGAGGTGACCGGCGCGGCGCCGATCAGCCGCCGGCTCGTGCACGTCAACCTCGAGGTGGACGACATCGAGGCGGCGTACGGGCGGCTGCGCGACTCCGGCGTCCGCTTCACGTACGCCCCAAGGGTGGTCAACCGGGGCAGCAGGCTGGAGGTGTGGGCGGCGGCCTTCCGGGACCCAGACGGCCACGGCATCGCCCTGACCCAGTGGCGCGAACGCGCCGACGCCTGACCCGGCGTGCTCGCCGGACCGGGTCGGGCGTCAGCCGAGGATGACCCGGCGGACGTGCAGCGCGTACGCCCAGACCAGCGCGAAGATGATGCCCAGCACCAGCAGCGACCAGTGCAGCAGCCCGGCCAGCATCAGAAGGCCCTGCAGCACGGTGCCGGCGTGCCAGGCCCAGGGACGGCGCATCATGCCGGCGAGCAGGATGGCGGCCACCGCCAGGGCCACCACCACGGCGATGGCGGCGCCGCCGAGGTCACCGCCGACCACCCGGATCGGTTGGATGGCCAGCAGCAGTACCAGCGCCTCCAGGCCGAGCGTGCCGGCGCCGAGGCCCCGTACGGCTCCCTGCGGGTTACGCAGCCCGGAGCGCCCCACCTGCCCGACCTCCGACTCTCCCGCCGGCGATCCGGGCGCGCCCTGATCAGGCGTACCTGCCTCGCCGGCCGAGGATGCCTCGCCACGCGACGGGCCTGCCTCGCCACGCGACGGGTCGGTCGGGTCGTCGGTGGCACGCGGGTCGCGCTCGGGGCCGGTCATCTCTTCAGTAGCCGGCGGGCGTCGGCGACGGTGACCACCGAACCCGTGACCAGGACACCGACTCCGCTGAGCTCACCGGGGACGTCCTCCTCGGCCAGCGCGACCGCCAGCTCGATCGCGTCCGGCACCTCCTCGGCCACCTCGACCCGCTCCTCGCCGAAGATCTCGACGGCCAGCGCGGCGAGTTCCTTCGTCGACATCGCCCGTGGCGAGCTGTTGCGGGTGACCACTACGACGTCGGCCACCGGTTCCAGCAGCTCCAGCAGGCTGCTCGCGTCCTTGTCGGCGAGGACGCCGACCAGTGCCACCAGCTTGCTGAACGCGAACTCCTCCTGGAGGGCGGTCACGGTCGCGGCCATGCCGTGCGGGTTGTGTGCACCGTCCAGCAGGACGGTCGGGGCACTGCGGACCCGCTCCAGCCGGCCCGGGGAGCTGGCCGTGGCGAACCCCTCCCGGACGGCTTCAACGTCCAGCTGCCGGCGGGCCCCGGCACCGAGGAACGCCTCCACGGCGGCGAGCGCCACCGCCGCGTTCTGCGCCTGGTGCGCGCCGTGCAGTGGGATGAACACGTCGTCGTAGACGCCACCGAGACCCTGCAGCTTGAGCACCTGCCCGCCGACGGCGACCGCCCGGCTCAGGACGCCGAACTCGGCACCCTCACGGGCAATGGTGGCGCCCACCTCGGAGCAGCGTTCGAGCAGGGGACGCGCGGCCTCCTCCTCCTGCGCCGCCGAGATCACGGTGGCGCCCGGGTGGATGATGCCGGCCTTGGCCAGCGCGATGTCCTGGAGCGTGTCGCCGAGCCACTCGGTGTGGTCGAGGCCGATCGGGGTGATCACGCAGACCCCGGCCTGGATGACGTTCGTGGCGTCCTCGGCACCGCCGAGCCCCACCTCGACCACGGCGATGTCGACAGGCGCGTCGGCGAACGTGGCGAACGCCAGCGCGGTCGTCATGTCGAAGTACGTGAGGGGCTCGTCGGACCGAGCGTCCACCAGCTCCGCCAGCGGCTTGATCTCCCCGTAGACCGCGGCGAATCGTTCCTCGCTCACCGGCTCGCCGTCCAGGCTGATCCGCTCCCGGACGGTCTCCAGGTGCGGACTCGTGTACCGGCCGGTGTGCAGCCCGAACGCCCGCAACAGAGAGTCGATCATCCGCGCGGTGGAGGTCTTGCCGTTGGTGCCCGTCAGGTGGATCGACGGGTACGCCCGCTGCGGACTGCCGAGCAGGTCGAGCAGCGATTCGATGCGGTCCAGCTCGAACACCATGCGGGTGAAACCGCGGGCGTTCAGCTGGGCCTCGACGGCGGCGAAATCGGTACGGTCGGTCACGAGGTAAGCGTCTCCAGAGCAGCGTCGATCCGGACCAGGTCGGCCTCGGCGGTGGCGAGCCGGTCGCGGATCTTCGCGACCACCGGCTCGGGGGCCTTGCCGACGAAGGCCGGGTTGTCGAGCTTCGCCCGGGCCTGCGCGACCTCCTTCTCGGCGGCCGCACGGTCCTTCGTGAGCCGGGCCCGCTCGGCGGCCAGGTCGATCGACCCCCGGGTGTCCAACGCGACACCGACCGCGCCGGGCATGGCCAGCGTCGCGCTGGCCTGGAAGTCGTCACCGGCGGGGTCCAGGCGGACCAGCGACCGGATCAGCGGCTCGTGGGCCGCGATGCCGGCCCCGGCCAGCCCGTCCAGGCGGGCCGCGACCCGCTGCGTCGGGCGCAGCCCCTGGTCGGAACGGAAGCGGCGGATCTCGGTGACGACCCGCTGCACGGCGGCCAGCTCGACCTCGGCAGCGTCGTCGACCAGCGACCGGTCGGCCACCGGCCAGGCGACGGCCTGCACCGTCTCGCCGCCGGTCAGCGCGAGCCACAACTCCTCGGTGACGAACGGAATCACCGGGTGTAGCAGCCGCAGCAACTGGTCCAGGACGTGTCCGAGCACCCGCCGGGTGATATCCGCCTGCTCACCGCCCTCGGCGAGCACCGGCTTGCTCAGCTCGACGTACCAGTCGCAGACGTCGTCCCAGGCGAAGTGGTAAAGCAGGTCGCACACCTTGGCGAACTCGTACGCCTCGAACTGCTCGTCGACCTCGGCGGTGACGTGCGCCAGCCGGGACAGGACCCACCGGTCGACGGTGGAGAGCTGCTCGACCGGCGGCAGCTCACCGCTGGTGTGCGCGCCGTTCATCAACGCGAACCGGGTGGCGTTCCAGAGCTTGTTGCAGAAGTTACGCGAGCCCTGGCACCACTCTTCGCTGACCGGCACGTCCTGGCCGGGGTTCGCGCCCCGGGCCAGGGTGAACCGGGTGGCGTCGGCACCGTACCTGTCGATCCAGTCCAGCGGGTCGACCACGTTGCCGAAGGACTTCGACATCTTCTTGCCGAACTGGTCGCGCACCATCCCGTGCAGCGCGACCACGTCGAACGGCGGCCGGCCGTCCATCGCGTAGAGGCCGAACATCATCATCCGGGCGACCCAGAAGAACAGGATGTCGTAGCCGGTGACCAGCACGCTGGTCGGGTAGAACTTGGCCAGGTCCGGGGTCTCTTCGGGCCAGCCGAGGGTGGAGAACGGCCACAGACCACTGGAGAACCAGGTGTCGAGGACGTCCTCGTCCTGGTGCCAGCCCTCGCCGGTCGGCGCCTCCTCGTCGGGGCCGACGCAGACGATCTCGCCCGCTGGGCCGTACCAGACCGGAATGCGGTGCCCCCACCACAGCTGGCGGGAAATGCACCAGTCGTGCATGTTGTCGACCCAGGCGAAGTAGCGCTTGGCCAGTTCGGCCGGCTCGATGCGCACCCGGCCGTCACGGACCGCGTCGCCGGCGGCCTGCGCGAGCGGGGCGGTGTTGACGAACCACTGCAACGACAGCCGCGGCTCAACGGTCGTCTTGCAGCGCGAACAGTGCCCCACCGCGTGCACGTACGGGCGCTTCTCGGCGACGATCCGGCCCTGCTCGCGCAGCGCGGCCACGATCGCCGGCCGCGCCTCGAACCGGTCCAGCCCCTCGAACGGGCCGGGCACGGTGATCACACCGCGCTCGTTCATGACGGTCAGCGCGGGCAGGTCGTGGCGCTGGCCGATCTCGAAGTCGTTCGGGTCGTGGGCGGGCGTCACCTTGACCATGCCGGTGCCGAAGGTCGGGTCGACGTGCGCGTCGGCGACGATCGGAATCCGCCGGCCGGTGAGGGGCAGCTCCACCTCGGTGCCGATCAGGTGCTGGTAGCGCTCGTCGTCGGGGTGGACCGCCACGGCGGTGTCACCCAGCATCGTCTCGGCCCGGGTGGTGGCCACCACGACCTCGTCGCTGTAGCGGATGGAGATCAGCTCACCGTCGTCATCGGTGTGCTCGACCTCGATGTCCGAGAGCGCGGTCAGACAGCGCGGGCACCAGTTGATGATCCGGTTGGCCCGGTAGATGAGGCCGTCGTCGAAGAGCTTCTTGAAGATCGTCTGGACGGCACGGGTCAGGCCGGCGTCCATGGTGAAGCGCTCGCGGTCCCAGTCGACGGAGTCGCCGAGACGGCGCATCTGGCCGAGGATCGCGCCACCGGACTCGGCCTTCCACTGCCAGACCCGCTCGACGAACTTCTCCCGGCCGAGGTCGTGCCGGGACAGGCCCTCGGCGGCGAGCTGACGCTCGACCAGGTTCTGGGTGGCGATGCCGGCGTGGTCCATGCCCGGTAGCCACAGCGCCTCGAAGCCCTGCATCCGCTTACGCCGCGTCAACGCGTCCATGAGCGTGTGCTCGAACGCGTGACCCATGTGCAGCGAGCCGGTGACGTTCGGCGGCGGGATGACGATGGTGAAGGGGGGCTTGTCGCTGTCGGCGGAGGCTCGGAAGTGCCCAGCGGCTACCCACTGCTCGTACCGTCGCTGCTCTACCTCGCCGGGCTGGTACTGGCCGGCAAGGGTCGGGGCGTCGGGGCGTCGGGCATCCAGTCTCTCGGTCACCTGACAAGTCTACGGAGGGCTTCCGCAGACCTGACGTGCGCCACCTCTCGTTCGCGTACGGTGTCGGCTATGTCCGACGCACATCTCACCGAGCGGTCGCTCGACCACAGCCGCGAGCCGGTCGAACTGACCGAGGAGCCGATCCAGCTGAGCACGCGGGACACCGGCGGCGACCCCGACGAGCGCTCCGGCGGCTGGTCCCGGCGTCGCAAGATCGGCTGGATGGTCGCGCTGGTGGTCGGTCTCGCGGGGGCGGGCGTGCTGGGGGTCGGCGGGTGGCGTGTGGCGCAGCAGAAGGACACCCGGCTGACCTCGCCCGACCAGGTGGCGGGGTTGACGCGGGACGACAGCGAGCGGGCCAAGAGCACGGCGGACTACCTGCGCAGCGGCCTGGCCGCCGACATCGACCTGGACCGCAGTTTCGGTACCGTCTACCGCGACCCCGCCGACGACAAGCGCTCGGTGCTGGTCTTCGGCGGCACCACCCTGCTGTGGCAGCCCGAGCGCGATCTGAACAGCCTCTTCGGCCTGATGTCCGACGAGACCGGCGCGGTGACCGGCCTGCGGGACGTGCCCGCCGGCGAACTGGGCGGCGTCATGAAGTGCGGCAGCACCAGCGGTGAGGGTGGCGACTTCGCGGTCTGCGGCTGGGCCGATCACGGCAGCGTCGGGATGGCGATGTTTCCTGGCAGGTCGGTGACCGACGCCGGCTCTCTGCTGCGCGACCTCCGCGACGGCATGCAGACCCGGGACTGACCCGGGCCCGGCAGTCCCGGCGCCCCGGCTCCGAACCGAGCGCCACCACCACACCCTCACGTGATCTGACCGGTAGATGACCTGTGCCGGGTCGGGTTTTGGGCGCGTGGGGCTGGCCCGGGTGTGGGCGAGCACCCAGTGCGGGTGGCCCGCGGCGCTGGCCGCCGCGCACCGCGCCATCGGTAACGTCGTGCTCCGCTCCCCTTATTGGGGGTCCGACGCCAGTTCGCCGAGTGGCGCTGTTCAGGCGTTCGGACAGCGCCACTCGGCGAAGTGGCGGAAAAAGGGGTAGCTCAGCGACCGCAGGTCGAATATGCGGGTATGCAGAAAGGGCCACCCCGCTGGGGGTGGCCCTTTCTGAAAGATTGTCCGGCGGTGTCCTACTCTCCCACACCCTCACGAGTGCAGTACCATCGGCGCTGGAG
>NZ_JBNCKT010000146.1:0-10660 GCF_049841675.1 Micromonospora sp. DT4 | reverse complement strand
CACAGAACTGCAGAACCTCGCCGCCGCGGTCCTCGACTGCAGATGACACAACTACTACCGCATCAGGCAACGTTCGCCCTATCGACTACCTCGCGTAGCCTGGCGACGCCGCACCGCCCGGACCAGCACCCGCGCGGCGCGTCGTCACGAGGCAAACGTTTCCTGATGCGGCACTACTCATCATCAACCTTCGCTCCCGACGCTGGTGATCCGATCAGTGACGTAGCATCAACCCGTCAGGCCGAGCGCCTCCGCCGCAGCCCGACCGTTGGCGTGGCTCGCGCCGTACGTGGTGACAAACGCCCGTACGCCGGAGGGCCGCCACGTCGCGGGCCAGCCCATCTCCACGACGGTCACCGGGTGCGCGGCGGCCAGGGCGTCGATCAGCTCCGGCCCACCGGGCAGCCGATGCAGATGACGCCCGACCAGCACGATCGGCCGATTCCCGGCCAACTCACGCACGGCCGCCTGATCCGTCTCGCTGGCGACCACGCGGATCTCGCGCGCGCCGTCGAGGTGTGGGCCGAGGCCCCAGGGCACCCGCCCCTCGGCCATCGTGGACTCGGTGTGCAACTGCACCACCAGCGGCTCTTCCAGGCCGGTGAGCAGCCCCTCCACGCGTACCGCCCGGCGTGCCACCGCGTACCCCAGATCGGGCTCGGGGTCTGCCGGTGACCTGCCGGCGGCCCGGGTCCAGGCGGCGAGCGCGGCGGCGCGGCCGGCCGCCTCCTCGACCCGGGCGATCGGCAGCCGGCCGTCGCTGGTCGCCTCGGCGATCTCGGCGGCCACGTGCTCGACCAGCGCGGCGTCGACCTGCGCGCCGATGCAGAGCAGGTCGGCGCCGGCCGACAGTGCCCGGACAGCAGCCGGCCCGACGCCCCCGGCGGCCACCGCCGCGCCCTTCATCTCCAGGGCATCGGTGATGACGGTGCCGGTGAAGCCGTACTCGTCGCGCAGCAGGTCGACCAGGACGGCCCGGCTGAAGGTGGCCGGACCGTCGCCGGTCAGCGCCGGCACCCGGATGTGCGCGGTCATCACGGCCTGCGTGCCGGCCGTGATGACCGCGGCGAACGGCGGCAGGTCGCGCTGGCGGAGCAGTTCCAGCGGAACGTCCACCGTGGGCAGTTCGTGGTGGGAGTCGGTGACGGTCGCGCCGTGGCCGGGGAAGTGCTTGGCGCAGGCGGCGACACCGGCGGTCTGGAGGCCGCTGACGGCGGCGGCCGAGTGCGCGGCCACCAGTAGCGGGTCGGCGCCGAACGAGCGTGTGCCGATCACTGGGTTGTCGTCGGCGGTGTTCACGTCGACGGTGGGGGCCAGGTTGACGGTGATGCCGAGCGCGGCCAGTTCGGCCCCGATCGACTGGTAGACCCGGCGGGTGAGCGCCACGTCGCCGACCGCGCCGAGAGCGGCGTTGCCGGGGTACGGGCTACCGGTGGCGTGGGCCAGCCGGGTCACGTCGCCACCCTCCTCGTCGATGGCGATAAGCACGTCCGACCGGCCGGCGCGCAGTGCCGCGGTGCTCGCCGCCAACTGCGCGGGGTCGTGGACGTTCGTGCCGAACAGGGTGTGCCCAGCCAACCCGTCGGCCACCAGGTCGACCGCCCATTGCGGCGGGACCGCTCCCGGGTACGCGGCGAGCAACGTGCCCAGCGCGAGCCGGCGCAGTCCTGGATCGAGCCCCACGAGATCTCCCCCTTCGCTCCCCGTGGATACGAACGTGTACCCGCGGTGGTCGTCGCCCTGCCGGGTCGGCCGACTGCTCTGCCTCCGGGTGGCCGTTACGCTACGGCTACCCATTCGCAGGTCGGTTTACAGTTAGCAAAGTTTACTAAAATTAGAGGACGTGGCATGAGTGCGACCAGGCTGCCCGGCACACCCCGCCTGTTGCGGGCGCTCAACGATCGTGCGGCGCTGGAACTGCTCCTGGAGCGTGGACCCCTCACCCGGGCGCGGCTCGGCGAGCTGACCGGCCTGTCCAAGGTCACCGCCTCGCAGCTCGTCGAGCGCCTCGAGGAGTGCGGCCTGGTCAGTCGGGTCGGCGAGCAGGCCGGCGGACGGGGGCCGAACGCCCAGCTCTACGCCGTACGCGCGAGCAGCGCCCACGTCGTCGGGGTGGACGTCGGTCCGGATCGGGTGGTGGCCGCCTGCGCCGACATCACCGGCGCCGTCATCGGTCGGGTGGAGCAGTCGACGCGGGACACCGACGACCCGGTGGGTGTGGTGCACAACGCCGTGGTGCAGGCCGCCAGCAGCGCCCAGGCGCAGCTCACCAGCGTCCGACGGATCGTGCTCGGCACACCGGGCCTGGTCGATCCGCAGACCGGCGACATCACCTTTGCCTTCAACCTGCCGCGCTGGCACAGCGGCCTGCTCGCCGCACTGCGGGAGGACCTGCACACCCCGGTGGTCTTCGAGAACGACGTCAACCTGGCGGCGGTGGCCGAGGCGCAGTCCGGCGCCGCGCAGGGCGTGGCCGACTTCGTCCTGGTCTGGGTGGGCGCCGGCGTCGGCTTGGCGATCATGCTGGGCGGGCGACTGCACCACGGCAGTAGCGGCGCGGCCGGCGAGATCGGTTACCTGCCGGTGCCCGGCGCGCCCATCCCGCGCGACGTCTCGCGCCGCGCCAAGCCCGCTTTCCAGCAGGTGATCGGCGGCGACTCGGTACGCGCGGTGGCCCGCGAACACGGCTTCTCCGCGCCGGATGCCGCGCAGGCGGTGCGGGCGGCGGTCGCGGCCGGCGCCGCCGGTGGCCCGATGCTCGACGAGCTGGCCCGCAGGCTCGCGCTCGGAGTGGCCAGCACCTGCGTGGTGCTCGACCCCCCGTTGGTCGTGCTGGCCGGCGAGGTCGGCCAGGCCGGCGGCGCGGCGCTCGCCGACCGGGTGCAGCGGGAGGTCGCGGCGATCACCCTGGTCCGGCCACGGGTGGTGCCCACCGGCCTCACCGAGGAGCCGATCCTGCGCGGCGCGCTGCGCACCGCGTTGAACGCCGTGCGCGACGAGGTGTTCGGCTCCACCGTCGGCTGAGCCCGCTGGGGCGGTCATGTGAAGGAATATTTCACCGCCGGCCGCCTGGCTGCAAGCTCTTGCCGCCAGGTGGCCGGGTCGGTACGGGCGGCGCGGTGTGGCCCTTTCAGTTCAGGTCACGGCGGCGGAAGACGGCGAAGGCGAGCACGGTCAACCCACCGGTGATTGCGAGCAGCACCGCCAGCGACGGTCCCCAGGTGAGGCTGTAGAAGCCCTCGCAGTACGTGCCGCCGGAGCTGCCCCGACAGAGCTGGGAGTCCCAGAACTGGACCTCTCCGCTGAGCCACGCCCCGATATAGCTGGAGAGCATCACCTGGTCCGGCCGCCGGGCGTCGGCGATCTCCAGCACCAGCCGTGCGCCCAGCTCCCACACCACCGCGTACGCGGCGACCGCCCCGAGCGCCGCCGACGTGTGCCGGCCCAGCGTCGCGATGGCGAAGCCCGTCGAAGCGGCCAACAGCACCAGCACCAGACCACGACCGTGCACAGCCGCCAGCGAGCGCCAGAAGTCGCCGTCGGGCTGGCCGGCCAGGCCGGCGGCCTGCCCGATCACCCAGAAGGTGGCCAGGTAGAACAGAGAGGCCACCAGCGCCAGGGCCAACACCGCGCCGAGCAGGGTCGCCAGCTTCGCGCCCAGCACCGTCAGCCGGCGCGGTCGCCACAGCAGCAGGTTGACCACCCCGCCGGAGTTCAGGTCCGCTCCGATGTACGAGGCGCCCACCAGGAACCCGAACAGCACCAGGAACGCGATGAGGAAGTAGAGCAGTGGGCGGGCCTGCTGGACGAAGCTGAACACCCCGGGCAGATAGTCGGCCGCGATCGGCAACCGTTCCTGCCGGGCCGGGTCCATGTCGGAGCAGTCGGTGGGCAGGTAGCCCTGGGTGTCGGGCATCGAGATCGCGTCACGTTGGGCCAGGCACTGCTGGTAGCTGACCTCCATGCTCTGCCGCGCCTCGATGGCCTTCGCCCGCGCCGAGTCGAGCTCGGCGGCGCTCGGCCGGTGCGACCCGGCCAGGGTCGTCGCGGCGGTGACGCCGAACGCCAGCACCAGCAGGACGACCATGAGCTGCACGAAACGGCGCGCGGAGAGCCGCTCCAACTCGGCCCGGACCAGGTTCACGCGTCCACTCCCCGTACGTCGAGATCGATCACCGCGGTGCCGTCGGCACCCGTCGGCCGCGCCGCCTCGTCGACCTGACGGGGCACCGACGGGTGCTCGCCGGCCCCGGTCAGCTCCAGGAAGACGCTCTCCAGGTCGGGCCGAAGCGGCGTCAGCTCGGCCACCCACAGGCCCTGATCACCGAGGACGCGGCTGATGACCGTCGGGTCGGTCGTCCCGCTCACCACCAGCGCCGCACCCTCGGCGGCAGCCGTCAACTCCGCCGCGCGCAGCAGGTCGGCGGCACGCTCCGGCTCGGCCACCCGGACCAGGAACTCGTGCCGGTCGTGACCCGCCAACACCTCGCCCACCCGGCCGGCCGCCACCCGCCGCCCCCGCGAGATGATCGTGACGTGGTCGCAGATCAGTTGGATCTCGCCCAGGATGTGGCTGGACACCAGCACGGTCACCCCGGACGCCGCGAGCGACCGCATCAGGTCACGCATCTCGCGGATGCCCGCCGGATCGAGGCCGTTCGCCGGCTCGTCGAGGATGAGCAGCCGCGGGTCCTTCAGCAGCGCGGACGCCACCGCGAGGCGCTGCTTCATGCCCAGCGAGTAGCCCTTCACCCGCTCGTCGCCCCGGTCGCGCAGACCCACCAGCTCCAGCGCCTCGTCCACCCGTGAGATCGACACCCCACCGGCCCGAGCCAGCAGCCGGAGCGTACGACGGCCGGTGAAGTTGCCGAAGAACTGCGGACTCTCCACGACGGCGCCGACCTGACCCGCCACCCGGGGCAGCAGCTCCGGCGACGGCTCGCCGAGCACGCTCATCCGCCCGCCGTCGGCGCAGACCAGTCCGAGAAGGGCGCGCAGCGTGGTGGTCTTACCGGAGCCGTTGGGCCCCAGGAACCCGTGGATCTGTCCGGCCTCGACCAGCAGGTCGAACCCGTCGACCGCCACCCTCTTGCCGTTGCGCACGCTGCGGAAGGTCTTGCGCAGACCCTCGATCTCGATGACCGCGCTCATTCGCGCGGCTCCGAACCTCGACCGGGCATGAGCCGTCCCTAGGGTGTGGTGATCAACGACACGGTGCCTCACCCTATGGCCAGAGCGCCGCCCATGGGGGGCACGCCGGCGCTGCGTGGTTGGATGGTCCGGTGACTGGTGACCTGATCCCCGCCGCTGCCGGCGCCGCGCCTGCCGCCGCACCCGTGGACCCGGATCTGGTGGTCAGCCTCGACAGCGTGGGCGTACGCCGCTCCGACAACCCTCTCTTGCAGGACCTGACCTGGCGCGTCGAGCTGGACGAGCGCTGGGTGGTGCTCGGCCCCAACGGCGCGGGCAAGACCACCCTGCTCAACCTGGCCGCCGGCCGGCTGCACCCCACCACCGGCGTCGCGTACGTCCTCGGTGAGCGGATCGGCCACACCGACGTCAACGAGCTGCGCACCCGCATCGGCCTCGCCACCGCCGCGCTCGCCGCGTCCGTGCCGGCCGACGAGCAGGTCAGCGACGTGGTCGTCACCGCCGCCTGGTCGGTGGTCGGGCGCTGGCGGGAGAGTTACGAGCACGGCGACGTGGCGCGGGCACGGGCGCTGCTCAGCCAGCTCGGTGTCGGCAATCTCTCCGAGCGTCTTTACGGCACCCTCTCCGACGGCGAACGCAAGCGCGTCCAGATCGCCCGGGCACTGATGACCGACCCGGAGCTGCTGCTGCTCGACGAGCCCACCGCCGGGCTCGACCTGGGTGGCCGCGAGGACCTGGTCGGCCGGCTGGCCGAGCTGGCGTACGACCCGGCCGCCCCCGCCATGGTGCTCGTCACCCACCACGTGGAGGAGATCCCGCCCGGGTTCACCCACGCGCTGCTGCTGCGCGAGGGCGCGGTCGTCGCCCAGGGACTGCTCGCCGAGACGTTGACCGGCGACAACCTCTCCAAGACCTTCGGTCTGCCGCTGGTGGTCGAGCGCTCCGGCGACCGCTACACCGCGCGCGCCGCCTGACGGGTGACCGTGTCGCAGACCCGGGTGGCGGTGGTGGGCAGCGCGAACATGGACCTGGTCGCGATGGCCCCCTCGCTGCCCCGGCCGGGCGAGACCATGCTCGGCACCGACTTCGTGATGGTGCCCGGCGGCAAGGGCGCCAACCAGGCCATCGCCGCCGTCCGGGCCGGCGCCTCCTGCGCCTTCCTCGGCGCGATCGGCTCCGACGCGTTCGGCGTGACGCTCCGCGCCCGCATCACGGCGTCCGGCGTGGACACCGGCCATCTGCGGGTGGTGTACGGCACGTCCGGCGTGGCGCTCGTGATGGTCAATGGGCAGGGGGAGAACGCCATCGTGGTCACCCCGGGCGCGAACGACGCGCTCGTCGGCCTCACCGACGAGGAACTGGCCACGGTACGCGCCGCGGACGTCCTGGTCGCCCAGCTGGAGATCCCGGTGCAGACGGTGACCGCCGCGGCGCTGGCCGCCCGCGCCGCCGGCACCCGGGTCGTCCTCAACGCCGCACCCGCCCGTGAGCTCCCGCCGGAGTTGCTCGGCGCGGTGGACGTGCTGGTCGTCAACGAGGGCGAGGCGCAGGCGTTCACCGGCCGGGGCCGCGAGGAGCCGAGGGCGCTGCTCGACCTGGTGCCCCGCGCGGTGCTCACCCTCGGCGACGCCGGCGCCTGGTACGTGGACCGGGAGGGCGTCGAGGTGCACGTGCCCGCCGTCCAGGTCGACGTGGTCGACTCCACGGCGGCCGGCGACGCGTTCACGGCCGCGCTGGCGGTCGGCTGGGGCGAGGGGCGGGACGTCGTCGACGCCGTACGCTGGGCGGCGGCGGCCGGCGCGGCCTGCGTACGCAAGCTCGGCGCCTCGGTGGCACTGCCACAGCGGGCCGAGATCGACGCACTGTACGCGCCGGGCTGACCCGTCGTCGAACTGTCCGCCATCCGCCAGCCCGTACGGGGTGTGCAGGCAAGCGGGCCAGCCTCGATCAGGCTGGCCCGCTTCACTTCGGCTCACAGCATGGCGTGGCTGGTTTCCTGCTGAGCAGCACGCCGCAGCGCCCTCGACATCTCCTCAACGTTCAGCCCGGAGAGGTAGTCGATCAGAAGTGACCGCGTCTGCTCGACTGTCGTGGGCATGGTCGCAGGGTCGAGCCCTGAAGGCGGGATGACGGCGCGGAAGCGGGGGTCGTTGATCGCACTGCCTACCAACCGTTCGGCGACCCACAGCGGCACGCGCTCCTTCAGCACGAAGGTCAGGTGCACGCTGGTTTCGACGGCATTCCGCGAGTGCGGGTTGTGCACCCAGCCTCGCGGCAGCACGAGGATGTCACCGGGGATCAACTCGACCGTTTGGTACGGGCCATCCTTCTGCCACTGCTTGACCCAGTCGTCCTGCCACAGGTTCGTCGACATCAAGTGGTCGCGGTAGGGCGCGTCGACCTTGGGCTTGAACAGCTCCCAGGTCTTCGTCCCCTGGAGTTGCACCACGATCCCGAGGTACTGGTCCCAGTGGTAGTCGAGGCCCTGCTTGCTCGGCGGTGTGATGAAGGCCGTGACGTATACCGGGCAGCCGGTCTCTGCCTGGATGCCCGTACAGACTGCGCTCAGGGGGCGGAAACCACCGATTCAACTCGCGGAGCTGGATGGTGCAACCCTGGTCGAGCAGGAGTTGGACGGAGGCTGGGGCAACCCGGTCATCGGCGGTGAAGCGGGCCGGGTGCAGCCCTTCGCCCCGATGGAACACGTTCACGTAGCTGCTCGGCGCGCAGCCGGCGTCGAGGAAGCCTCGGAGCGTCTGCGCGTTGACTGCCGGTCGGATCGGGCTGCCGCTCGGCAGCTTCAGCGTGTACGGGTGCTCGGGCCACTCGCTGAGAACGGCATTGGCGGCCTCGTGGCCGAGGATCATTTCGAGGGACATGTACTTCTCCCATGAGCGAAGGTCAGTTCGGTGGGAGGGGGCAAGGCGTCCTGGTGTGGTGGCGGTGCGGGCAGCAGATGACCGCGTACTCGATGGTCTTGTTGCCGCTCAAGCTGAGCGTGTACTGCCAGATGGCATCGGCTCCACCCTCCAGACCTGAATGGGTGTGCTCGATCCGGGCGGCCTCATCCAGGTAGCTGAGCGCCGAGTCGGGTGGCTGCTGGGCGTAAAGTCTGGTCAGCCAGCCCAGCGCTCCCTGCACGTCGGTCCAGGTCCGCTCCTGTGCCGTCTGAACCCGGCGCAGGAGGTAATGGCCGGTCTCCAGCGGTGGCACCGTGGCCCGGAGGAACGTGTCGCCCGCCGTGGTGCCGGCGATGCCGGGTCGTCGTTCATGATCGTGCTCCCGGCCGAAGAACTGGTGTGGACCGGTCCACGGCCCGTAACCGTGCCAATGCTGCGTCACCAGCGTCATTTTTCCCCCTGAGTTCGGGCTGGCCGCGTAGCGCACGCGGCCAGCCCTGGTCGATCAGACGATCTCGCCGGCCTGGTACGCGGCGAAGAAGCTGTCCAGCTCGTCGCGGCTGAACCGCAGGGTCGGCGTGTCGGCACCGAGCTTCGAGTCACCCAGGATGATGGCGTCCTTGCTGCCCGGCAGGATGGCGGCTGCGACGCAGCTCTCCATCGTGTTCGTGATGCCGCCTCCGCAGAGCTTGCGCAGGTTCACGCCGGAGGCGTCGACCTCGTACAGGTCGAGCGGCTGTTCGATCGCCATGAGACGATCTCCTTTCGGTGTACTGCCATGCGGGGATTCGGTCCCCGCGCCGGTGGCGCACCTTCACCCCGGCCTGGTCGTCTGCTTTCCACGGGAGGCGGCCAGGCCGGGCGTCTCGGGGTGGGTGGAACCTATGCGCCGCTGGCCCCGCTGGCCCCGCTGGGGCGCTCGGCGGTGTCCTCGCGGAACGGCCCCCAGGACACGAAGCGCGCGAACAGCTCGCTCGGGCTAGGACCGTCGTGTGGATTCAGGCGGTAGAGATCCCTGGTGGCCTCGTAGTACAAGCCGGCCAGGTAGATCGTGAGGCCGGGGCCGTTGTCCTCGAATTCACGCCGCAGCCTGAGCCTGGCCTCCGGGCAGGGCCACTGCTGGCCATCAGCCCGGCAGAACCACATCGGGCGCAGTGGGGTGTGCGGCTTCTCCTTGCCATGCGCCCGGGGGCGGTCTGCCTTCGGGCCGGCGAGCGGTGGATGCATCTGCGTGGTGAGGGTGCTCATGTGTCATCTCCTGCCTGCTCGACGAGCCCAGGCCGCGACCTACCTTCCCCCTCGTCCACGACCTGGACCCGAGTCCTTGGGGTTGGGCCGCTCCGCCACGGGGGGTGCGGAGCGGCCCAGGGCCACCGTGACCACGTTCGGCGGGCCCGAGCGGATCAAGCGGGTCTAGGGGGACCGAGGCGTATCCGCTTGCTGACAGTCTTGTGAGGACACCGCTACTCTCGGAAGACGTTCGCGCTGGTCCCGGCGATGGTCTGGCGACCGCCGAACGAATCTGGCTACGCTTGGTGATCTTGGGGATCCTCTGGAGGAACGTTGGAACGCGCGCAGACAGCCGAGATGATTCGCGCCCAGCTCCGTAAGCAGCGCTCGTTGGCCGGCATGAATCAAGACGAGTTCGGCAAGCGCACGAACTATTCGGGGTCAACGGTGTCCGCTGTGGAGACTGGCACCCGGGCGCTGGACTTGCCCTACGCCCGCCGGGCGGACGAGATCCTGGAGACCGGCGGGTTGTTCGAGTTCCTGCTGAGGGAGGCACAGCGCGACTGGCAGCCGAGCTGGCTCAAGCACTGGCTCGAAGCCGAGCGCGCCGCGAAGCAGCTCAGGTACTTCAACCCGACGCTTATCCCGGGACTGCTTCAAACCGCGAGCTACGCGCGAGCAGTCCTGCGCTTCGACGACACGCGCCCCGAGGAGGAGGTCGAGCAGCAGGTCGCCGCCCGCTTGGAGCGTCAGGAGGTTCTGCGCCGAGAGCGGCCACCGCAGGTAATCGCGGTCATCGACGAGTCGTCCCTACGCCGGCTTGACCCGATCATGACCGAGCAGCTTGCGCACCTGCTGAAGATGTCCGAGCTACCCCACATCCACGTCCACGTCATTCCAGCCGCCGCCGGCCTGCACGTTGGACTGTCGGGTCCGCTGGCCCTGGCGATGCTCGCTGACGGCTCCTGGGTCGGACACCTGGAGAACCAGCTTGCCGGCACTCCCGTGGATGTTGAGGATGGAGTCGCTACGCTGATGGCGAGATGGGAGAGCGTGAGGGGTGTCGCCCTCCCGCACAACCTATCGGTAGCCCTGTTGAAGGAAGTTGAGAGCCAGCATGGACCTCAGTAACGCTCAGTGGAAGAAGTCGACCCGCAGCGGGACGAGCGGTGGCGATTGCGTCGAGGTGGCCGATAACCTGCACGGCCTGGTTGCCGTCCGCGACAGCAAGGACCCGGCTGGCCCGGCGCTCACGTTCGACCCGAAGAACTGGAAGTCGTTCCTCGGCTTCGCCAAGCGCGCCTAAGAGACTGTCGGGTAACTGGGTGGGGGCGGAACGTCACGCCGAGACACGTCGATGGAAGGTCCTCGACAAATAG
>NZ_JBNCKT010000145.1:0-10854 GCF_049841675.1 Micromonospora sp. DT4 | reverse complement strand
CATAGCGCTCGGGTAACACTCCGGACACCCGTGATGTTCCTACCCCACCAACCATGATCCACAAGACAGGCCCTAGATCCTAAGGTCTGTCGCCCCGGCTGCCACTACTCCGAATCGTCATCGGCCACACCAGCGACCTGACCACCTACCGGCACGTCCAAATGGTCGGCGAAGGCGCGGAGCCGCCGCTCCAGCAACTCAGTGCGGTCCTCGACGAAAATCTGCCCACCGTTGCCCCCGTCGCAGAGCCGCCGCCACGCCTTAAGGGGAATCCCGTGGCTCTCCAGGATCTGCTCAGTCTGCGACTGGCCCACCAGCCGACGCAGCTCCGGGTTGCCGTCGAAGAGACCCGGCCCGACGGGTAGGTCGAGCCCCTTGAGACCTGCGAGGACGCTGGTGTTCGGTGTGGTCGGGAAGATCAGCCGGTTGGCTGGGCGAGGGTCGCGCGGCACCACGTGCCGGAAGATCTGGTTGTCTGCCGTCGCGAGCACGTTCGCCACCTCGAAGGGCTGGCCGAGCATGTCCAGGCGCCGGGGAAACTCCACCGCCTCCCAGATCACGTATGCCTTCGTCCGCGCGCTGTTGAGGTTGAACGACTCCGGCATCGGCTGCACAGCGGCCACGTCCAGCGGCAGGTCAGCCTCGTCGGTGGCGAACCGCCGCATCTCGGCCAGCGCCCGGCGCAGCATGGTCGAGGTCGCCCCGGCGAACGCGCTCGACCACGAGGTCACCCAGAACCACCGCCGCAGCCCGTCATAGTGCCGGCCGCTCGGCTCCCGGCAGGTGTGGAAGAACATCGCCAGCAAGACCAACTGATGCGAGTACGGCAGGAAGCGGGCGTGCGGCATTCCGACGCCGTTACGCAGGAACTCCGCCGCCAGTCCCACCGCCCGACCGGTGTGTGGCAGGTCGTCGTGCAGCCGGTTCTGCACGTAGTCGGCGACCAGGCTCCAGCGCGGCGACATGATGTCCGACTCGCCGGCGATCGCCAGCAGCGAGCGGAAGACCGCGAGTCGGGGCAACTCACCGAAGCCTGACTCGGCGATCGAGCTGACGATGTCGTCGATCCGGCTGGCGAGGGACGGCTGTTCCTCCCGGTAGGTCAGCGCCGAGACCATCTGGTCCGGGTCCATCCGGGTGCCGGTGCGGTTGAGCCGGGCGTAGACGTTGACCGCCTGGTCGAGGCTCGCGCCCTGCAGGCGTACGACAGTGAGTTTGTAGCTCTTGATCCGCTGCACGACCGCCTCGGCCTCGCGGATGAGCATGTCGACCTGGTCGACGTCCCGGGTGGCAAGCTCGACCTCGCGGAAGTGCCCGAGGAAGTCCCGGGTGCGCATCACCGCTGCCAGCGGCAACAGGTGCGGTGACCAGCGACCCGAGCGATGGTGCCGGTAGCGCTCCGAGCCGGCCTGGTCGGCGCGCAAATCGCGATAGACCTGCCAGATCCAGTCTGCATCGTCCTCGGCCGGACCGCGTCTCGGCGGCCGATTCAGCACGCCGAAGAGGGTGGAGACCCGCTGGTGGCCGTCGAGAAGGTAGGAGATCTGCTGCCCCGCCGTCGGTGGCGGCGGGATCGGCAGGCCGCCGATCCGCTCCAGCGAAGGGATCGGCAGCTCGGTCTGCCAGAGCAGCAGGCTGCCGATCGGGTAGCCGCGTTCGATGCTGTCGAAGAGCTCCAACATCTGCGCCGGCCGCCAGACGAATGGCCGTTGGAACGCCGGCACCCGGACCGTCCCCTTGCCGATGTCGGTCAGCAGGTCGCCGACGAGCGCGATCGTCGGGTCCGGTCGGATCTCGGCCTGGTCGGTGCGCATGGGCGTCAGTGTCCTACAGAATCCGACGAATCATGGCCAGCAGCTCCCGCAGGTCCGCCACGGCGACCGGGCCAAGCTCGTCGAAGTCTGCCTCGGTGAGCCGCACATCGGGTGGGATCAACGGCTTGGGCATCGACCCGCCGAAGTGCTTCTTCACGTCCACATAGTGCCGGTCCTCGTGGGGCATGCATCGAAGACTCGCCAGTTTGGCGTCCCGTTCGGCGGGGGCCCGGTCGATGAAGGCTTCCTCCCACACCCGGCACGGCACATAGTTTTCCAGCTCACGGCAGTGCCACAGGTGCACCTCGCTACCCTCGCCGAGGGCGCGGATCTGCAGGGCGTAGGTGACATTCTTGGTCCGGTGACCGGCCTTGCTTCGGTCGCTGTCCATCAGCGCCGCCACCCGGATCAGTACGGAGAATTCGCGGCGCCGCCGCTCGACGAACTGCAGCATCCGGTCCTTGCCGCCGGCGTGGCTGAGTCGTAGCCAGTGCGCATCGAGGGCCTCCACGATGGCGTGTTCGCCGAACGCCTCGGCGACGGCCAGCAGGAAGGACTCCTCGGTGATCTCGTCCTCAACGACCAGCACCGCAGGTCGGCTGAGGTCTTCCACCAGGTCCTTGAGTCGCGCGGCGGTGACCACCGCGCTGGCGTCCTCGGCCGTCGACGGCTTGAACGCCTCCACCAACGCGTGCTCGACGAAGGTCTTCACCGCCTTGAACGGCAGCGTCTCGGCGAAGCGCGCCGCGCTCTCCGCGACAGCGCGATCGGGCCGCCAACGGTGCCGCCCCGTCATGGCCAGATCGAGCAGCTTGGCCACCCGTGCGGGCTCTGCTCGAAGATCAGGTCGGGAAAGCCGTCCACCGGCTGTGGCACCAGGCGATCCAGGTCGAGTGGTGCGGTGCTGGTGGTGTCGAAGCCCGTCCCGATGACCAGCGGGGCACGGGTCAGCACGCTCTTGCCGGAGTTGTTCTTGCCGAGGACCACCGTGACCGGCGCCAGCTCGATGTCCTGCCGGTCCCGGAAGCAGCGGTAGTTCTCCAGCACGATCTTGCGCAGCGGCATTCCTAGATTTTTACCACATTCAGTGACGACACAGGTGCCCTCCGGATGGCCATTCTGGATGCTCCGAGCGTCCTCCAGCCTGGACTGCACGGTCCGGATCTAGGATCCGAGACACACCGGCCGGTTCGGACTATTCCGGTCCACGCTTCGGAGCGACAGCACGCCTCGGCTGCCCAATGTGCGACCGGCCAGGCGACTCTCAGCATGGCGAGTCAGCGAACCCTGATATCAAAGACGTGCCGGATTTATATCATCGGCGATGATCGCCCACCTGAGGAGGCACCCGTGAGCCGGACGATCCTTGATGTTGATGACGAACTACTCGCCGAGGCCGGCAAGATCCTTGGCACCACGACGAAGAAAGCAACAGTCAACGCCGCCCTCAAGGCTGTCGTCGACCGGGAGAAGCGGCGACAGTTCGCCGACTGGCTCAAGAGCGGAGGGCTGCCCGATCTGACGGGTCCCGTCGAGACGGCCGAGCCGGACGCAGCGTGAGTCACGAGCACTATCTGCTGGGCAGATCAGCCCTCGCCCGTTGGCCCAGGCGCAGCGTGGCTCCGGTGCTCGGTGAGCTGTCCGATCGCGGGCTACTCGCGGTGTGCGGTGCGGTCGAGATCGAAGTGATCCACAGTGCCCGCACCGCCAAGGACGCCCAGCGTGCCCGGTGGCTGATGGGCGGATTCCGGTGGTTGGAGATGCCTGACGAGGTCTGGGACCGGGCGATTGACGTCCAAGTGCAGGCGTTACACAAGGGCAACCACCGAGCGCTGTCCATGGCGGATCTGTTGATCGCCGCCACCGCCGAGCGACACGGAGTCACCGTGCTGCACTACGACGGCGACTTCGACCTGATCACCTCGATCACCGGGCAGCCCACCGCCTGGGTCGTTCCCGCCGGCACCGCCGACTGAGCGCATCATCGCCGACGCCGCTCACTCCAGCAGGCTCCTGATGTCGCCGGCGGTGAGCTGCGCGGAGCCGAAATCGCCGCCGTCCAGGACGCTGCTGAACAGCTCGGCCTTACGCGCCTGCAACGCCATCACCTTCTCCTCGATGGTGTCCTTGGCGACCATCCGGTACACCATGACGTTGCGGGTCTGGCCGATCCGGTGCGTCCGATCCACCGCCTGGTTCTCGGCAGCCGGGTTCCACCACGGATCGAGCAACAGGCAGTAGTCGGCCTCGGTGAGGTTGAGACCGAAGCCACCGGCCTTCAGGCTGATCAGGAAGACCTGGTTGCCGCCGTTCTTGAAACCGTCGATGACGGCAGCCCGGTCCCGGGTGGTCCCGTCCAGGTAGCTGCACGTGATCCCGGCCGCTTCCAACCGCTGCCGGGCCGCGCCGAGGAAGCGGGTGAACTGGCTGAACACCAGACTCCGGTGCCCCTCGGCGACCAGGCTGGAAATCCGTTCGGTGAGCACGTCAAGCTTCGTCGCCGGCACGTTCTGGTGCTTCGGGTCGACCAACGCCACGTCGAGGCTCGCCTGCCGCAGCAGCGTCAACGACCGGAAGATCTCGAACCGGTTCTTCTCCAGGTCACCGAGGAGACCGAGGACCTTCTGCCGCTCCCGCTGCAGGTACGCCTGATAGACCCGGCGGTGCCGGCGGTCCAACTCCACCTCGATGACCTGCTCCTGCTTGGCCGGCAGGTCAGACGCCACGTCCGCCTTGCGTCGGCGCAGCATAAGCGGCCGAATCCGACGGCGGAGCTGGGCGAGCCGCTCGGTGTCCCGTTCCTTCTCGATCGGGTTGCGGTAGTAGTCGGTGAACCGGTCGGCGCGGGGCAGCAACCCGGGCGCGGTGATCGAGCAGAGCGCCCAGAGCTCCCCGAGGTGGTTCTCCATCGGCGTGCCCGTGATCGCCAGCTTGAACGGGGCCGGCAGCAGCTTCGCACAGCGGTGCGCCTGGGACTGCGCATTCTTGACGAACTGCGCCTCGTCGAGGATCAGCCCGGCCCACTCGATGGTGCGATAGTCGTCGTACTCCAGCCGGAACAGCGTGTACGAGGTGACCACAATGTCCGCGCCGGTCACCGCGTCGGCGAGGGTGACACCACGCCGAGCCACGGTCTGGGTCACCGCCCGGACGTCCAGCCCCGGTGTGAAGCGGGCTGCCTCGCTCGCCCAGTTGGCCACGACACTGGCCGGTGCGACCACCAGGAAGGGCGACTCGGCGCGCGCGTGGCAGATCAGCGCCAGCGTCTGCAAGGTCTTACCGAGCCCCATGTCGTCGGCGAGAACACCGCCGAGGCCGTGATCGTGCAAGGTGGCGAGCCACCGGAACCCGTCGAGTTGGTACGGGCGCAGCTGCGCTCGTACGCCTGCCGGGATCTGCTGCTCGGCTGCCGGCTCCATGTCACTGAGCGCGCGTACCGACCGCTGCCAGGATGCGGCTTGGCCGATGACCTCACCCAGCTCGGCGAGCTCGTCCCAGAGCCCTGCCTGGAATCGACCTACCCGCAGCACCCCTGGCGGCGCGTCCGCGAGTGCCCGGGATTCGGCGATCAGGTCCCGCAGCTGCTGGAACTCCGGTCGGTCGAGCGTGAAGTAGGTGCCGCTGGGCAGGATGAGGTACTGCTGCTCCTGCGCCAACGCGGAGAAGAGCTCCACGAAGTCGACCTGCTCGTCACCGACGGTGACCTGCACCGACAGGTCGAACCAGTCGTGGCCGCCCGCCTCGCCACCGTCGGCGAAGGTGATGGTGGGCGCGAGGTGCGTCTCCTTATAGTCGGTGAGCACCCCCTCCGACGAGGTGACCAGCTCGACGCCGTCGAACTCGGACAGTCGCGGCACGACGTCGCTGACGAAGCGGATCAGGGCGTCACCGGTGAGGTTCACCGACGCCGCCAGCCGGGGGCCGGTCGAGGACTGTTCCAAGAGCTCAGGCACCGGCTTGGCAACCAGGTCGACGACCTGCCGCAGCAGCTCCGCACGGCGCTCGTCCGGGACGGCGGCCAATCCGTCCCGCAGCGGCTCGGAATGGCGCCGGCCGCCGACGACCCGGTGCCACTCCCAGCCCACCCGCAGACGGTTCTCCGACTCTGGGCTGACTGTTGCGGTCAGGGTGGCCGGCCCTACCCTCGGAAGCTGAACGGCCGGGTCGGTGGCGAACACCTCCACCTGGCGGAGCAGCTCCGGGTAGAAGCGGTCGAAGAACTGTGCCTCCTCGGCAGCGGGAATCCGGATCGCCGGCCCGGTGAGCGCCCTCATCATCCCCGGCTGCAACGTCCCCGCCAGCGGCGCCAACCAGAGCGCCGGTCCACTGGATCGGGCATCAGGCCCGCTACGCAGCTCCCCCACCCCGGCGACGCCGTGCGCCGGCTCGCCAACCAGGAGTACGCGCGAAACGGGGATCGGTGCCCCGCCCGCTGACAGCATCGGGGCCAGCACCAACTCCTCATCGACCCGACCCACCTGCACCGAGAGCCCAGCTGGACGGCCCAGCACCACTGGCCCGGCACGTTTGCCGGCCTGCACCAGCGGCAACCCGGTCTCGGCCGCTTCGGCCAGCAGATCCCAGATCCTCCGGCTGGGAAACTCGTGCAGCGCGAGCGCCCGTCGTTGGCCGTCGTAGTAGTGATAGGGGTCGGTGTTCGCCAGTCGGGCGATCTCGAGGAGCAGTCGTCGGTGGCGCTCGGTCTGCCCGGACCGGTCGAAGTAGGTATAGCTCAGCGTCGACCAGCTGACCCCGGAGCGCACCCAGCCGGTGCGGCCCGGCAGCACCGGCCGCAGATCGACCTGGAAACCCGCCGCGTCGTCCGAGCCTACGGAGACGACGTCGAACTGCAGGCCGAGACCCGGCGGCTCCGACTCCACCACGGTCTGCGGCGGTGCGATGTCCCGGACCAGCTCGGAGAACGACCGCTCCCAGCTTGGCTCGGACTGCGCCGGCCGTGCTTTCCGGGGCGTGGCCGTGGCGAGCGCCGACAGCACCAGCGCGGCGGGGTGGACGCAGCCGGCCTGCCCGCACGTGCATTTGCCGTCGAACGCCTCGACCATGCCGTCGGCCGCCAGTTGCGCCGTTGCTGCCACCAGCCCAGCTCCGCTGCCGAGCCGACCGTGCCCCTGGCCGGCCGACGGATCCCATCGCACGTCCAGCAGCTCCCCGTCCTCGATTACCTGGCGCGCGCGTAGGAACACCCGAGGTCCGACAAGCTCGTAGAGTGCGGCCTCGGCCGCCGTCAATGCGAGCTTCGCCATGTTTCGACCCCTTCGGTGGATACCACTTCCGCCGGCTGGCCAGTGCACACAGCCAGCTGACTGGCGAGCATCACCGCAACGGGAGCTCCGCTCAACCCGCCGCCGACGGCGCCCGGCCCGACGACTCTAGCCAATCGTCGGCGAGCCACACCGACTGACTGGCCGGTGAGGTCAGCGGCAGCTGCACTCCGTCCAGCGCCGCCGGCTCAGGTCGACGGGCCGGCACCAGCAGCAGCCGGGCCGCCGGTCGGGGCCGGGTTGGGTCGGCCAGCTCCTGGAGCAGCCCGACCTGCCCGTAGCGGGCCAACGGCGCTGCCTCGGTGATCAGCACCGGTCGGTCGGCGGCAGCGATCGCTTCGGTGACCGCCGGCACCACCTGGTGCCGGACCAGGTCCACCAGACTGCGGAAGTCAGCGTCCAGAGCTGAGCCGTTGTCGGCCGCCACGATCGCCTCCCATGGGAAGCCCAGGGCACGCAGCCGGCCCAGCATGACCGCGGTCACGTCCACCTCGGTCAACGGCAGCCGCGCCAACAGTGCCCGTCGGGCCGGGCCCAGCCGGCGCAGTGGTGCCAGCAGCGCCAGAAAGGCTCGCCTCTCGATGGCAGCGGTGAGCTTCTCGCCCACCTCGTCGGCGGCGCTCAGCCCGAGCAACGGCGCGTGGGTGGTGGCCAGCCGGGTGCCGGTCACCGACGCGGGCGTGCTCGGCGGCCCGTACGCGACATCCTGCGCGTGCCAGGTGAGCGGCACCTCGGCCGCCGCGAGCAGATCGGTCAGGGCCGGCCGGTCTGGCACCCGCTCCGCGCGGGGGAATCGGCTCTGCACCCGGTCACGGATCTGCTGCGGCCTGAGCCGCTGGCCGATCAGTCCGCCGACCGACAGCCGCAGGGCCCGCTCCGCCGACATGCCCACCGGGTAGAGCTGCCCCTGGGCGTTGACGTCGACCCGGTCATTGCTCCCGATCGCCGCGAGTTGCAGCAGTCTCAGATCGGCTACCGCAGGCATGCCGGCCGGCGAGGTCAGCCGGCGTAGCTCCTCGACGGCGCGCTGCCGGGTCGGCAGTGGGTCGGCGGCAGCCAACTCGGCTGCCCGGCCACCCAGCTCCACCACGTACCCGAGGAAGTCGGCGGCGGTGACGTCGGACGCCGGATCGTCCGGCTCGCGGCCGACCAGGACCGTGCCGGAGTTACGGAATCGCTGAATGGCCAACCGGGCGTCCCCACCGGTGCTCAGCTCAGCCTCTACGGCGGCCCGAACCAGCCCGACCGCCTGCGGCAGACGTTTCGGTGCGGGCGTGTAGGAACCGCGGGCGGCGATCAACGACTCGGCCAACTCCGCAGCGGACATCACCGCCCCCCGGGCGTCCAGCAACGCCACGAGCTCGTTACGCACCGCTTCCAGCGCGGGGTTACCCAGCCAGGTCCTGGCTTGCGCGCTCAACAGCTTGGAGATCTGCGGCTGGCTCCGGGCAGTCGCTCGCGCCGCCTCGCTCTGGGCCGGCCAGCACAGGAACACGCCGTCCTCGGCAGGTGCCTGGCCTAGCAGCACGGCCATCGTCCGGTGGTTACGTGACGTGGCGGTCGGCAGCAGGGTGGCGCACAGGGCCTCCACGCCCTGTGCGAGCGTCTGCTCGTCTCTGGTACTCGACTCGTTGTCGTCGGGCAACGCTGCCCGCAGGGTCCGCCGCACGGCAAGGATCTCCTTGCGCGTGGCGTCCGGCACACTCTTCGCCCTGGTTAGCTCCGACGGCTCAGCGTCCACCAGGTCTCCGACCGTGTGCATGCCGAGCCGCTCCAGCGCCGAGCGTGCCCGCGCGGTCAGGTCGGTCACCTCAAGCGGTGACTCACGGGTCAGCCCGACCACCGCTGGCGCCGGCCCGACCGGCGTCACGGCCGGTTGCGGGATCTGCTGGAAGATGGCACGCCAGGCATCGGTCATCTCGTCGACCGTGTCGAAGCGGGCTGCTGCGTCTCTGGCCAGCGCGCGGCGGAAGAAGTCCACCAGCCGGTCAGCGACGGCCGGATCAAACGCCGCCGGCTCGAGGGTCACCTCGTCGCTGACCACCACCGGGTTGGCGTTGTCGCCCCACTGCGGCAGGGTGCCCGTCGCCATCTCGTAGAGGACGACAGCCGCCGCGAACCGCTCCGCTGCGGCGTCGTAGCGCAGTCTGCGCGGCGGGCCCAGGAAGGGATCCAGGTAGCCGACGGTGCCCGCGCTGATCTGGTCGGCCGGGCTCGACGACAGCGAGAAGTCGAAGACGCAGAGGTGTGGCTGTTTGTCCTTCGGGCGGGGCCGGGCTGCCAGGTTCGCGGGCTTCAAGTCCCGGTGCCAGACACCCTGCCCGTCGAGGTAGTTGACGATATCGAGGAGGTCACGCCCGTACCGTTCCAGCAGGTCGAGCGCCAAGCGGCCACCGCGTAACTCCTCCGCGAGCGTGCGCGGCCCGGCGCTCTCCAACAACAGGGCGGTCCGGCCGCCGACCCGCACCGGACCTTTGACCAGCGCCGCCACCTGGGGATGCTTCAACTTCGCGAGGGTACGGGCCTCCGCAGTCAGCCGCTCTTCGTGCTGCTCGTCGCGGGCCACCTTCAACACCAGCTCGCGGGTCTTCCCGACCGGCTTGACCAGTAGGGCCACTGCCGTGGCCCCGGCACCCAACCGATCCCTGACCTCCAGGCCGCCATCGAGCAGGTCGCCCCGATGAGCCGAGAGCGGGTCGGTGAGCGGCTCCGGCTCCGGTGCGGTCAGCTCCTCCCAGACGTCCTCCAGGTCGCTACGGAAGCGGAAAACGCTGGCCAGCCGGTGCGCCGGGTCGCCTCGGGTCGCGTCGTAGACCAGCGTCACCAGGCTGTCAGGCATTCCGTCGACCACGGCGTCAAGGTGCAGCCCGCTGTCGCGAACCGCGTTGATCAACTCCTCTGGTGTGGCAGCCGGGGCCGCGCCAGCGAATATCCGGTAGGCCAACGCGCCGAGCGAGAACACGTCGAGCTGATGGCCCGGCAGCCGGGTGGCGTTCTCGGCCTCCGGCGCCTGGTAGCGACGGACCTCGTCGTCGAAGAACAGCTCCAAGCTGGCTGGATCACTCGACGGGCCCAGCCGGGTCAACTGAATCGTGCCGGCCAGGCGACCACCGGTCTGCCAGTCGGTCACCACCAGTGTCGGACGTGAGCCCTCCGGATCACCGACATAGATCGCCCGAGGCGAGAGCGCCCGGTGGGCCAATCGCCGAGAGTGCGCGTAGTCAATGATCTCGGCGAGATCCTGCACCAACTGCAACCGCTGTGCCAGCGTCAACGCGTCGCCACGCCTGAGCAGCCACTGGTCGAGGCGTACCCAGTCCTGCTGGTGGTCGAAGACGACCGCCGGGCCCCACGAATGCTCGACCAGGTCGTGCACGCGGGCCACCCCCGGATGGTGGATACCCTGCAAGAGGCGAAACTCCCGCTCCGCCGCCTTGCGGATCAGCGGCACCTCATGCTCAGCTGCCCGGCTGGTCAGATAGAACCGCACCCGGCGCACCAACAAGGTGTCCAACGTGTGCCCGGCGAGGAAGTCCTGCCAGCCGAGGCCCTCCGCGAAAGGTTTCGGATACAGCAGCAGTTGACCGATCTTGCGGTCCGCCACCGACGGACGGACCTTCGCGCCCCGCACCAGCTCGACGATCTCCCGGCCACGTGCCTCGTTGACCAGGTGGTCCGGATTATTGGCCCGTAACCCAAATGGTTTGTGATCGTTTGGGGTGTATGGGCGTTACGGTGCGGGACGCGCGTCGGCTTTC
>NZ_JBNCKT010000144.1:0-11169 GCF_049841675.1 Micromonospora sp. DT4 | reverse complement strand
AAATCCTTGTTCCGCAAGCCCGAAGTCCGCTACGCCGCCTCCTGACCATCAACTATTTGCCTTACGGGTCAATAACCCCGAACGGCGCGAGCCGGTCCCGCACCGCAGTGCCGATGGAACCGGCGCCGACGATCAGCACCCGTTTGCCGGTCAGCTCGTCGGTCGGCGCGTTGCCGTCGTACGCCCATCGTCGCTGCGCCTGCGCGCGGGCGAAGGCTCCGAAGGCCCGCAGCTGGGCCAGGATCGCGGTGACCACCCACTCGGCGGTGGACGGGTCGTGCACCCCCCGGGCGTCGCAGAGCGTGACGCCCTCGGGGATTCGGCTGACCCAGGCGTCCGCCCCGGCGGAGAGCAGCTGCACCACCTCCAGGTCGGATAGCTCACCCAGCAGAGCGGTCGCGTCCGAGCCACTCAGGAACGGCGGCACCCAGAAACGGACGTCGGCCACGGCGGACGGCAGGCGGTCGGCGTGGTCGGCGATCTCCACCGTCACGCCCGGGGGCAGCTCGCCGACGAGGTCCAGGCCAGCCTGGTGCGGAATCCATACCTTCACGTCCGCCGACGATAGCCGCCGACGCGACGGCCGGCGCGCGCACGGCGGTGAACCGACGCCACCGGGGGCGGTACGCGGCGGTGGAGCGGGCGCGACGCGACGCACAGGTGTTCGGTTCCGGCCCTGACGAGGTATAACCAATTGTTGGAGGGCCGGTCGTCCTCCGCCCCGGCAGACAGGTGCTCGATGACGGACGGCTCCCCCGCCAACACGCGACGTTCGACCACCCCGCCCGGGGCGCTCGGCGACGCGGCGCGACTGCGTGCGCTCGCCGACACAGGCCTGGACGCCGCCCCGGACGAGGCGTTCGACCGGTTCGCCCGACTGGTCAGTGACCTGCTGGAGGTACCGGTCGCGCTGGTCTCGCTGGTCTCCGCCGACCGACAGTTCTTTCCGGGCGCGGTGGGGCTGCCCGAGCCGTGGTCGCAGCATCGGCAGACGCCGTTGAGCCACTCGTTCTGCCAGCACGTGGTGGACATCGAGGTGCCGATGGTGCTGCCGGACGCCCGGCTCTACCCCCGCGTACGGGACAACCTGGCCATCGACGACCTCGGCGTCGTCGCGTACGCCGGAATGCCGTTGACCGACCTCTCCGGCCGGGTGCTCGGCTCGCTGTGTGCCATCGACAACAAGCCCCGGGCGTGGACCGCCGGGCAGCTGCGGACGCTGTCCGACCTGGCCGCCGCCTGCTCGTCGGAGCTGCGCCTGCGGATCGCGCTGGACGGTGCGCAGGAGGGGCGTCGTCGGGTCGTCCGGGCGCACGAACGGCTGGAGCTGCTGGCCGGCGTGAGCGAGACCCTCGCCGGCACGCTGGACGTGGGCACATCGCTGCGCCGGCTCGCCGCCACCATGGTGCCGCTGCTCGCCGACTGGTGCCTGCTCACCCTGGTCGGCCCGTCCGGGCAGCCCCGGGAGGTGGTCGCGGTGCACCGCGACCGTGCCCGGACACCGGACGTCGGCCGCTTCGCCGAGCTGATGCGTACCGGCCTGGGCCAGGATTCGGTGATCCGGGAGGTGCTGCGCACCGGCCAGCCCCGGCTCGGCGGGGTGGCGTCGCCGGACGACGTGGCCCGGGGCACCACCGATCCGGAGATGCCGGCGATCGCCGAGCGGCTGGGCCTCGGCTCTTACCTCAGCGTGCCGGTGCGGGCCGCCGGGGGGACCGTGTTGGGCGCGATCACCCTGATCAACGCGCCCGGCCGGCAGCAGTTCGACGACCGCGACCTGCTCACCGCCGTGGACATCGGCCGCCGGGCGGGGCAGGCCATCGGCAACAGCTCGATGTACGGGGAGCAGCGGCACGTCGCCGAGGTCCTGCAACACAGCATGCTGCCGCGGCTGCCGCACGTGACGGAGCTGGAGCTGGCGGCCCGCTACCAGCCGGCGGCCGACCGGGTGGAGGTCGGCGGTGACTGGTACGACGCCTTCGTGCAGCCCGACGGCGACCTGATCGCGGCGATCGGGGACGTGGCCGGGCACGACATCGAGGCGGCGGCGACCATGGGTCAGCTCCGCAACCTGGTGCGCGGCAACGCGTTCGGCCGGCCGGACGCGGTCGGGGCGCTGATGAGCCACCTGGACGGCGCGATCCGCGGCCTGCGGCTGCCCATCGCGGCCACCGCCACGCTGGTCCGAATCCGCCCGGGTCGTTCCGGCGTCCGCGAGGTGACGTGGTGCAACGCCGGACACCCGCCGGCGCTGGTGGTCCGCGCCGGCGGCGCGGTGGACGTCCTCGAAGCGACGCCGGAGCCGCTGCTCGGCCTGGCCCGGCCCACCCCCCGGACCAGTCAGTCGACCAGCCTGGCCACCGGCGACACGCTGCTGCTCTACACCGACGGGCTGATCGAGCGGCGGGACCGGTCCATCGACGACGGGCTCGCCGAGCTGGTGGCGCGGTTGGCCGGCACCGAGACGGTGCCCCTGGACGACCTGTGTGACCTGCTGCTCGCCGCGATCCAGCACCGCGAGGACGACACGGCGCTGCTGGCCGTCCGAGCCCGCTGAGCGTTCCCGCTGCGAGCGGTGGACCGTCCGTCGGACCCGGCCGGCCCGTCCGGCGGGTTACCCTGGGCCGGGTGAGAGCCCGTCCCCCGTACCCTCGCGTCCGTCGCCTCCGGGCGGTCCTCGCAGCGTCCTGCACGGTGCTGCTGTTCGCCTCGGGTTGCAGTTTCGGCGAGCCGGAACCCGATCCGGCGGGCGAGCCGCCCAACCTGCCGACCCCGTCGTCGTCGGCGAACGCCGGCGGTGCGGGCCAGCAGGCGGTGACGACCGTCGTGGCCAAGGGGCTGCGGGTGCCGTGGGCCATCGCGTTCCTGCCCGACGGCGGCGCGCTGGTCACCGAGCGGGACAGTGGCCGGATTCTCCAGGTGGGCCCCGAGTCCGGCCCGGACGGGATGCGCGTCCGGGTCGCGCAGACGATCAGCGTCGTGGCAGCGGCGGGCGAGGGCGGCCTGCTCGGCATCGCCGCCTCCCCCGGCTATGCCCGGGACCGGACGGTCTTCGTCTACTACACCGCCGAGCAGGACAACCGGGTCGCGCGCCTGCAACTCGGCGGGCAGCCCACCCCGATCCTCACCGGCATCCCGAAGGCCAACGTGCACAACGGCGGCGGGTTGGGTTTCGGGCCGGACGGGCAGCTCTACGTCAGCACGGGTGACGCGGGCGAGCGGCCCAACGCGCAGAACACGAAGAGCCTCGGCGGCAAGATCCTGCGGATCACCACCGACGGCAAGCCCGCGCCGGGCAATCCGTTCCCCGGCTCGCCGGTGTGGTCGTTCGGCCACCGCAACGTGCAGGGCTTCGCGTGGGACGCGGCCAAGCGCATGTACGCCGTCGAGTTCGGCCAGAACACCTGGGACGAGATCAACCAGATCACCAAGGGCGGCAACTACGGCTGGCCGGAGGTCGAGGGGCGGGCCGGCGACAGGCGCTACACCGACCCCATCACGCAGTGGGCGACGTCCGACGCGTCCTGCTCCGGGCTGGCGGCGGCGGACCGGCTGCTGGTCACCGGCTGCCTGCGCGGTAAACGGCTCTGGGTGATGGAGCTGACCGACACCGGAACGCTGCTCGGACAGCCCAGCGAGTTGCTGACCAACCGGTACGGGCGACTGCGCGCCGTGGCCGCCGCGCCCGACGGCTCGCTCTGGGTGAGCACCTCCAACCACGACGGGCGGGGTGATCCGGCGGCCGACGACGACCGCCTCCTGCGGGTGGTCTTCGCCGGCGGCGACGGCGGTCGCAGCTGACCTGCGTCACCTTCCGCCCAGGTTTGCCAAGATCCCTTTACGGGCAGGTCAGAATCTCAGCATGGACTGGCAACGCGACGAGCGGCACGACGACGCCGAGGACCGGGACGACCCGGTGACCGGCGGCGAGCCGTCGCGCCCGTCGCGGCGGCGGATCGGCCGGCCCGGTGGACCGGCGCGGCGCACGGGCGTGGTCCTCGCCGTGCTGGTGGTGGCCCTTGCCGGGGCGGTGCTCGGGGTCCTGGCCGGTGGTCGGGTGAACACCGACATCGGGCCGTTCCGGGCCAACCTCACCCTCTCCCCGGCCAGCGACGGCGGGACGACCATCGACGTGCCGCCGCTCGGCGCGCTGCTGATCGACAGCCACAGCGGGCCGACGCACCTCACCGTACGACTCGGCGCGCTGGACCAGGGCCGCACCGAGGCGCTGCTCGACGACCCGGCGAGCATCAGTCGGGCCAGCCAGAGCGCCGTGGAGGACGTCCGCTCCGGGGTGATGCGGCTCGGACTGCGTACCCTCGCCTCGGCGGTGCTGGTCACCCTCATCCTGGCCGCGTTGATCTTCCGGAACATGCGGCGTACGGCGTGGGCGGGCGGGTTGGCGCTCCTGGTCACCGCCGGCAGCCTCGGCACGGCCGCCGCGACCCTGCGCCCGCAGGCTATCGAGGAGCCGCGCTACGAGGGTCTGCTGGTCAACGCGCCGGCGATCGTCGGTGACGCCCGCCGCATCGCCAACGACTACACCAAGTACGCCGAGCAGCTCCAACGCATCGTCGGCAACGTCAGCCAGCTCTACACGACGGTGTCGGCGTTGCCGGTGCTGGATCCGGCGCCCGGCACCACGCGCGTCCTGCACGTCTCCGACATGCACCTCAACCCGACGGGCTGGCAACTGATCCGCACGGTGGTGGAGCAGTTCGGCATCGACGTGGTCATCGACACCGGCGACATCACCGACTGGGGCAGTGAGCCCGAGGCGTCGTTCGTCGGTTCGATCAGCCTGCTCAAGAAGCCGTACGTGTTCATCCGGGGCAACCACGACTCGGGTAAGACCGGCGCCGCGGTGGCGCGCCAGCCGAACGCGATCGTGCTCAACAACTCGACGACCACGGTCGCGGGGCTGACCATCGCCGGCATCGGCGACCCACGCTTCACCCCGGACAAGAACACCTCACCGGCCGGCAGCGGGCTGACCCAGGAGGTGGCCGACCGGGTGATCGGGGCCGGCAACCAGCTCGCCGCGACGGTCCGCAGCTCGCCACGGCCGGTCAACATCGCCCTCGTGCACGACCCGGCGTCGGCCGGGCCACTCGCCGGCACCTGCCCGCTGGTGCTGGCCGGGCACACGCACGCCCGGCAGGTCTCCAAGCTGCCGCAGGCACCCGGCCAGCAGCCCACCGCCCTGTTCGTGGAGGGCTCCACCGGCGGGGCCGGGCTGCGCGGCCTGGAGGGTGAGAAGCCGACCCCGCTGTCGATGACCGTGCTCTACTTCGACCAGCAGAAGATGCTCCAGGCGTACGACGACATCACCGTCGGCGGCACCGGCCAGGCCCAGGTCAACCTGGAACGCCACATCGTGCAGGACCCGAACGCCGGCGCGCCCGCCTCGGTCACCCCCACCCCGACCCGCTGAGCGCGAGCTGCCGCCTGCCCACCCGCCGACTCGGCGGTGCCCGCCCGCCTGCCCTGCGGAGCCCGAAGCCCACCCCTCGAGGGCGAGGTCAGCGCAGGGCGATCGCGGCCAGGGCGGCGTTGACGATGCTGCCGGGCAGCAGGTCGTGCAGCTCGTACAGGTCGGCCACACTGCCGGACTGGCCGAACTCGTCCACCCCGAGCGGCACCGCCGGGGCGCCGAGCGCCGACCCGAGCCAGGCCATCGCGTGCGACGCCGCGTCGTGCACGGTCACCACCGGCACCCGGTCGGCGAACGCGGACCGCAGGGTGCCCGGCACGCTCGGCACGGTCGCCGTCCGTACGCCCTGGCGCAGGGTGCGCTGCCACGCCCGGTAGAGCCGGTCCAGGCTGGTCACGTCCACCACGTGCGCGGCGATGCCCTCCTCGGCCAGCTCCGCCGCGGCGGCCAGCGTCTCGGGTAGCACCGCGCCGGAGGCAGCGAGCTGCACCACCGGGGCGTCGGCCAGGTGCGGGTACGCCTGGTGCGCGTCGACGAGCCGGTACGCCCCGGCGACCACCTGCCGGCGCAGCACCGCGTCACCGAGCCGGGCCCGGGCCGCCTCGAACGGCGCCTGGTCCAGTGGACGGGTGCTGAGGCGGAAGTAGTACGCGCCGTCCTCGGCGGGTGCGGCCGTCGCGGCCGGGGTCGCCCCGGCGGCGATCTGCCCGAGCGCGTCGCAGAGCAGCCAGTCGAGGCTGCCCGCGTACGCCGGCTCGACGAAGGTCACCCCGGGCAGCTCCAGCCCCACCGACGCGGTGATCGTGGACTGGTGGGCGCCGCCCTCGGGGGCCAGGGTGATGCCCGACGGCGTGCCGGCCACCACGAACCGCGAGCCGGAGTACGTGCCGTACAGGAACGCGTCCAGGCCGCGCAGCACGAACGGGTCGTAGACCGTGCCCACCGGCAGCAGCGGCTGCCCGGACAGGTCCCAGGAGAGGCCGAGCTGGCCGAGCAGCAGGAACAGGTTCATCTCCGAGATGCCCAGCTCGATGTGCTGCCCGGTGGGGCTCTCGGTCCAGCGCAGCATCCGGTCCTCGGTCCAGGAACGCTGCTCGGTGGGGGCGAACACGCCGGTCTTGTTGATGAATCCGGCGAGGTTGGTGGAGGTGGCCACGTCCGGGGCGGTGGTGACCAGGTAACGGCCCACCTCCCGGTCCCGCGCCAGGTCCACGAGCACCCGACCGAACACCTCCTGTGTCGAGATCGGCTTGTTGGCGCGTACTCCCGTGCTCTCCGGGACGGTGACCCCCAGCGCGCGCTCGCGGGGCGCGCGGGACAGCGCCTCCCGGCGGGCGCCGGCCCGGATGCCGGCCGGGGACGCCGGGTCGAGGCGGTCCCACTCGGTGTCGCGGGTCAACCCGTGCGCGGCGCGCAGCGTCTCGACCTGCTCGGTGCTGAGCAGCGCGGAATGGTTGCGCGGATTGCCGGCGATGGGCAACCCCCAACCCTTGACGGTGTACGCGAAGACGACGCTGGGCCGGTCGGTGACCGCGTCGCACTGGGCGTACGCGTCGAGCATCGCGGACAGGTCGTGCCCGCCCAGGTCGGTGACGAGCGGGCCGAGGTCCTCGTCGGTGATCCCCTCCACGAAGGCGTCCACCTCGGCCGGCGCGCCGTCCAGGAACTGCTTGCGCAACGTGTCGCCGGTCAGCCCGAAGAGCGACTGGTACTGCTCGTTGGGCATCGCGTCGATCCAGTCGCGCAGCGCCTCGCCGCCGGGCCGGGCGTACGCCTCGGCGAGCCTACGGCCGTACTTGACCTCCACGACGTGCCAGCCGGCCGCCTCGAACTGACCCCGCCACTGGTTGATCCGGATGCCGGGGACCACCCGGTCCAGCGACTGCCTGTTGAAGTCGACGAGCCACATGACGTTGCCGAGACCGGTGGTCGCCGGGTCGGCCACCGCCTCCCAGATGTTGCCCTCGTCCAGCTCGGCGTCGCCGATCAGCGCCACGAACCGGGAGTGCGGCCGTGCCCCGAAGTGCGCGTCGACGTAGCGGCGGGTGACGGCGGCGAAGAGCGGCGCCGCCGCGCCCAGGCCCACCGACCCGGTGGAGAAGTCCACCTCGTCCGGGTCCTTGGTGCGCGACGGGTACGACTGGAGGCCACCACGCTCCCGCAGCCGGGGCAGGTACGACCGATCCAGGTTGCCGAGCAGGTACTGGATGGCGTGGAACACCGGCGAGGCGTGCGGCTTGACGGCCACCCGGTCCTCGGCGTCCAGGTGCGCGAACCACAGCGCGGTCATCGCGGTGACCAGCGAGGCGCTGGACGCCTGGTGGCCGCCGACCTTCACACCGTCGCCGGTGTTCCGGTCGTGGTTGGCGGCGTCCACGATCCGGGTGGCGAGCCAGAGCACCCGCCGCTGGATCTCGTCGAGGACGTCAAGGTCGTGCTGGGTCACGGTGGCTCCATTCGGGCGTCGACGACGCCCTCGACGAGGGGTGCGGGGTGGCCGCGTGGTCGACAGGGGGTGACGGAAGGCCGCCGCCGGGTCGCGGCGGCGGCCTTCCGGGTGGATCTCAGCCCTGGACGCCGAGGCGCTCCAGGATCAGCGTGCGGACGGCTGCGGCGTCGGCCTGACCACGGGTCGACTTCATCACCGCGCCGACCAGCGCGCCGGCCGCCGCGACCTTGCCGCTACGGATCTTGTCGGCGATGCCCGGGTTGGCGGCGATGGCCTCGTCCACGGCGGTCGTGAGCGCGCCGGTGTCCGAGACGACCTCCAGGCCCCGGCTGGTCATGATCTCGGTGGGCGAGCCCTCACCGTCGACCACGCCCTCCAGCACCGTACGGGCCATCTTGTCGTTGAGCTTGCCGGCGTCGACCAGGCCCTGCAACTCGGCGACCTGCGCCGGGGTGGCCCCGATGTCGGCCAGCTCCACGCCGCTCTCGTTGGCCCGCCTGGACAGCTCGCCCAGCCACCACTTGCGGGCCGCCGCAGGGGTGGTGCCGGCGGCCACGGTGGCCTCGATCAGCTCGACCGCGCCGGCGTTGAGCACCGACTGCATGTCCAGGTCGGACAGGCCCCACTGCTGCTGAAGCCGACGCCGGTGCACCCGGGGCAGCTCCGGCAGGGCGGCCTTCAGCTCGGCGACCCAGGCCGGGTCCGGGGCGACCGGCACCAGGTCCGGCTCCGGGAAGTACCGGTAGTCGGTGGCCGTCTCCTTCGAGCGGCCCGGCGTGGTGTCACCGCTGTCCTCGTGGAAGTGCCGGGTCTCCTGGGTGATCCGGCCGCCCGCGTCGAGCACCGCCGCCTGCCGCAGCATCTCCGAGCGGACCGCCCGCTCCACCGACCGCAGCGAGTTGACGTTCTTGGTCTCGGTGCGCGTGCCCCACTCCTGCCCCGGCAGGTTGAGGGAGGTGTTCACGTCGCAGCGCAGCGAACCCTCCTCCATCCGCACGTCCGAGACGCCGAGGGTACGGATCACGTCGCGCAGCTCGGCGACGTACGCCTTGGCCACCTCGGGGGCGAGCGCCCCGGTGCCCACGACCGGCTTGGTGACGATCTCGACCAGCGGGATGCCGGCCCGGTTGTAGTCGACGAGCGACTCCGTCGCGCCGTGGATCCGCCCGGTGGCACCGCCGACGTGCAGCGTCTTGCCGGTGTCCTCCTCCAGGTGCACCCGCTCGACCTCGATCCGGACCGTCTCGCCGTTCACCTCGACGTCCAGGTAGCCGTCCACGCAGATCGGCTCGTCGTACTGGCTGATCTGGAAGTTCTTCGGCATGTCCGGGTAGAAGTAGTTCTTCCGGGCGAACCGGCACCACTCGGCGATCGAGCAGTTCAACGCCAGGCCGATCCGGATGATCGCCTCGATGGCGGCCTTGTTGGCCACCGGCAGCGACCCGGGCAGGCCCAGGCACACCGGGCAGACCCGGGTGTTCGGCTCGCCACCGAAGTCGGTCGGGCAGCCGCACCACATCTTGGTGTTCGTGCCCAGCTCGACGTGGGTCTCCAGGCCGATCACCGGTTCGTAGCGCGCGACGACCTCGTCGTACGCGGGCAGTGTCGTGGTCATGAGACGCTCCAGGCGCGATCCGGACAGAACCTGTCCAGCCTAATGGCGTTGCCGCTCCCAGCGTCGTTCGGGTTTCCGATCCCCTGAGGATCACCGAGACCGGCTTGCCAGTGACAGCCTTGGGGGTACCTGCCGAGCATGACGAATACGGAAAATGGTCGATCCGTCGACCAGGGCGGGACGGCGGCCTCGCGCCGACGCGGCCGGGACAGGGCACGACACGCGTCACCCAGAGGCGAGGAGACGGACTCGCAACGACTTTCGTTCACGCCGAACGGTAACCCAGCCGCTCCAGCGCGTGGCGCGTGTCACTCCACCACCGTTGGTACGCGGGCACTCTCTGCAGACGAGCCAGCGAAACCAGCTCACCGAGTTGGCCATAATGATCCGTCGTTGTGCGGCTCACCCGGTCCATCACACTATTGAGTGCGCTCTTGGGATCAGCCACTCGCTCCGCCAGTCGCGGCTGTGCAGGAAGTCCCATCTCAGCATCTGTCCATCTGACCCCGAGGGCATTTCGCAACGCATCACCATCCGCGAGAAGCCATGCCTCCGTCTCGCGCACCGGAACCACGGCTACCAGTTGCTCCGCACGCTCCCCCCACAGCTCACGCAGCGGTCGCAGCCACTCTGCAGCAGTCCGCTCGGCGTTGGAACCTTGATCGTGATGGAAGAAGATCAGGGAGAAGCTTGCTGGGTTCTGCTCCACGAGTCCAATGACATCAGCTACGGAGCACGGGCCCCTCCGATCGCGTAACGGCTGGACGTCAGCGACCTCAACCGCGTCCTCAAATTCGGTCGAGCAGATCTCGGTCAACGCCCTGGCAAGCAACCTGGGAAGAAACTGGTCATCGGTGACTCCCTCGGAGATCAACGCGGAGGTCAGGTAACGCATCAGTTGTCCAACCCCGCCATGACCTCGAACTCAGCAATCTCTCTCGGGCTCACCACGCTTCCGACGTCCATTGCGTCGTCAATCGTGAGTTGTTGAGCCCCTGCGATCGCTCTCCATCGGCTGACCCGACTGCGGGCCTGGCCACGCTGGACGCGACTGACGACATCCATGAAGACCGCGTCGGTCCGCGTCCGGGCCTGCGCAGGTTCCAACGCCCGCAGGATCGCCGGCGAGTGACTGCTTAAGATGAGCTGAGTCAGAGCAGCACCCTCGGTTCTCGCGTCGATGGCCCGTTCGACGAGGTTCCGGAGATACCTGACAAACTGCGCGAGCCGTTGCGGAAAAATGCCGTTCTCAGGCTCTTCGAAGCAGATAAGGCCCGCGCCCCTGGGGTCGTAAAGTGCCGCCAGGAGAGCGATCGCCCGCAGCGTCCCGTCGGAGGCCACCCTGGCGGAGAACGGCGCCTCCTCTCGAGTAAGCACCTCCACCTGTCGCTGCCGGCGTGCCTCGTCCTCAGCGAGGCGAACCCGTATGACACCCGGGATGACGGCGGCCAAGTCGGCGGAGAGGTCGTTCAGTGCCCCTTCCGGCCTGTCGTCATTGCCGGTCTCATCCGCCAACCGTCGCAAGGTGTTAGCCAGGTGACCTCCGTTGGCAGCCAGGCCATCAGGGTCGTCATAGGAGTCAGGGACACGTAGCGCACTAGGGCCTGTCTTGTGGATCATGGTTGGTGGGGTAGGAACATCACGGGTGTCCGGAGTGTTACCCGAGCGCTA
>NZ_JBNCKT010000143.1:0-11375 GCF_049841675.1 Micromonospora sp. DT4 | reverse complement strand
GGGGCGCGGGGCGCGGGGCGCGGGGCGCGGGGCGCGGGGCGCGGGGCGCGGGGCGCGGGGCGCGGGGCGCGGGGCGCAGGAGGCCGCGGCATGATCCCGCTCGATCCAGGGATCTAGTGGTGTCGGGGCCAAGGGGAGGCCACTACATCCTGGAAACATCCTGGATCGAGCGCGATCTTGGCGTGGGGAAGCGTTCCGCACGGCGCCGATCTTGCACTTTCTTCGCCGACATGTGGTGCGAAATGGAGCTTATCGGCATCCGTAAGTGCAAGATCGGCGCGACTGGGCGGTGGGGCGCGGCGGGCGGCGCGACTGCGGAGGCGGGGCGGGGGCGCGACTGGGCGGTGGGGCGCGACTGGGCGGTGGGGCGAGGTTACACGTCGATGTTGAAGCGTTGCAGCACCGATGGCGCGATCAGGCCGGCGGTGGCGAGTACCACCACCACGGTCAGCACGGCGCGCAGGACGACGACCTCGGTCTTGCTGCCGGTGCGCAGCGCGATGCTGTTCGGCAGGCCGATCATCGTCCACATGCGGCGGCGGATCGGTATCGGCCAGAGGATCGGCACACCCGCCTTGGTGATCATGTCGCCGAGGATGTGCACGAAGCAGCCCACCCCGACGGCCGTACCGATCAGCGGATAACCCCGCCCGCCTGGCAGGTTGGCGAAGGTGAACCAGGCGGCGCCGGCCGACGCGAGCGTCACGATCACCCAGCCGGCCCGTTCGGCCCACTCGTCGAAGAGCCCGCGCAGGGCGAGGCCGAACATGAAGAACAGGATCGTGATCACCGCCCACTTGCCGTACGCGGCGCAGAGCGCGGTGGTGCCCCAGCCGACCAGCAGCGTGAACGGAAGCGTGTGGGTGAGCGTCCGGTGCCCGTTGTTGCGACGTGGGTCCTTGCTGAGCTTCGTCGCGTAGTAGACGCCGAGGGAGATCTTCTCCATCACCTCGGCGACGAAGAGCGAGAAGACCCCGAACGTACGGGCGACGGTGGCGCCTCCCTGGTTGCGGGTCACCTTGCCGGACAGGTCGAGGTCCGGAAAGAGCGCCCCACCCGCGCACACCGCTGTGCCCACCGCCAGCGCCAGGGGCGACTGGTGGTAGTCGGCGAACTGGTCCAGCGCCCAGGACCCGGCCAGCCATACCGCCGCGCCGGACAGCGCGTGCGACGGTCCCATCATCTCGGCTCACCCTCCCCAGGGATCTTGAGCGCCAAAACTACGCCACTGTAGCGAGCACCGGTGTCGCAGGGGCGTCAGTTTGAACGTCCACAACGGACAGTGTCAGGGGGTGGGGGTGAAGCTCTGCCGGATCATCACGAAGTATGCCGCGTTGACCTGCCAGTCGAACTCTTTTGTCAACCAGGAGACGGTGTAGGCGCGTCGGGCCGAGGTGTTGGCGAGCAGTCGGATGCTGTGCACCCGCTCGCCGGCGGCATTCTCCCAACTGCACTCCCAGAGGGCCCCGCCGTCGAAGACGTCCAACGCGGAGATGTCCACCTTGCGGTAGCCGGGCAGCGCTTCGGCGCTGACGAGCCGCCTCTCCTCGGCCTTGAGGTGCGCCACCGGATCGGCCTGCGTCGGCCCCGCCTCGACGCTGAGCACACGCGCCCCGCTGGGCTCCCGGAAGCAGGTCACCGCCCCTTCGGTCCAGCGTGCCCACGCCACCGGCGCGGCGATGCGGAAGCCGGTCGGGTCGTCATGCCAGGTCCAGCCGTCCCGCAGCCCGTACCGTGCGTCTTTCGGTGGTGACACCGAGGGCACCGGCGTGGCCGTCGGCGGCGGGGGCGACGCGCAGGCGAACGCCGCCGGTCGGGTGGCGGTCGCGCCGCCGCCGGAGCCGGACGGCGGCGTGCGTTCGTCCGGGCGGTGGAGCAGCGCCACCGTGACACCACCGGCGACGAGCAGGGCCGCCGCGGTGGCCGCGCCACCCCACGCGATGAACCGTCCCCGTCGGCCTGTCGGGCGGTGGGTCGGCGTCGCCGCCTCGTGTGCGGGACCGGCCTCGTCGACCCGGGCGGACGCCGCCGTCCGGGCCGCGTCGCGAACCGCTGCCACCGCCGAGGACTGCGCCGGGGGAGGCCGCTGGTCGTGGTCGGCCGCCGCGGCCCGCAGCAGCGGCTCGGCCTCGGCGGCGGTCAACCGCCGCCAGGGATCGCGCTGCAACAGGCCGCTGATCGCCGGACGCAGGGGGCCGGCCCGGCGCATCGGATCCGGCGGCTCGGTGGCCAGCGCGCTGAGCGTCGCCATCGCGCTGGACCTGGCGTACGGTGACTGTCCCTCGACCGTCGCGTAGAGCGTCGCGCCCAGCGACCACAGGTCGGTGCGCGGATCCGACACGCCGTCGCGGGCCCGCTCCGGTGCGACGAACTGCGGGGAGCCGAGTACCAGGCCCGGACCGGTCATCGCCCCGTCGCCACCGTCGAAGGTCGCCAGTCCGAAGTCGGTGAGCACCACCCGACCGTCGTCGGCCACCAGCACGTTGTGCGGCTTCACGTCGCGGTGCAGGACCCCGGCGCTGTGCGCGGCCCGTAACGCGGCGAGCACCGCCAGCCCGATCCGGGCCGTACGGGCGGGGCTGAGCGGGCCCTCGGCGTTGATGATCTGCTGCACCGACCGGGACGCCACGTACTCCATCACGATCCACGGGTTCTCGCCGTCGTGCACGACGTCGTACAGGCGGACGACGTTGGGGTGGTTGAGCCGCGCGGCGGCGCGCGCCTCGCGGAGCGTCCGCAGTCGTAGCTCCGCGCGCTCAGACTCGGCCAGCCAGGCCGGCGGCGCGACCTCCTTCACCGCCACGTCCCGGTGCAGCATCTCGTCGCGGGCCAACCACACCCGGCCCATCCCGCCGGTGCCGACCAGGTCGAGCAGCCGGTACCGACCCGCGATCAGCAACTGCTGCACGGTCGCTCCCCCTCGGTCACCCTGCGTCACACGATAGCCACCGCCGCCGATTTTCTCATCCGCTGAGCGGCCTCGATCCACGCCGGACGGAGGGCCGAGCAGGGCCGTACGGCGCAGGTCAGCGGGGTGGTCGGAAACTCTTTCGCACGGTGGTCCAGTCCGCGCTGGCGGCGGTCCAATCCCGATCGTCGGTGATCCAGCCCAGCGTCCAGCGTTCCGCGCCCACGATCTGTTGCCGTGCGTGCAGCCGGGGGCCGTCCGGGGCATCCCACCGGCACTCCCACTCGACGCCACCGTCGCCGGTGGCGAGCCGGATCTCGTCGTAGCCGGGCAGCGCCCCGGCCCGGGAGGCCTCGTCGCGGGCCGAGCGTAGGCGGGTCAGCGGGTCCGCGGCGCCGCCCTCGGCGACGCTCAACGCCCGCCCGGTGGCCGGGTCCTGGAAGCAGGCCACTGTTCCTTCGCGCGAGTAGTACCAGGTCGCCGGGACGGACACCTGGAAGCCGGTCGTGTCGGCGTGCCATACCCAACCCGGCGGCGGCCGGAACCGCTCGCCGGCGTCGGGTGACCCGACCGTGACCGGTACGCCGGTGATGTCGGGGCGGACGCAGGGGAACGGCGGCGGGGGAATGTCGCGGCCCCCGGGTGGGGGGCCGGGCCGGCCGGGGCCGCCGCGGTGCGGGCGGTCCCGGTTGTTGCCGTCCGGCCCGCGACCGTCGTCCACGCGCCCGGCGGTCGGGGTGGTGGACGTCCCGGCGGTGTCGGTCGGGCCGTCGTCGGCGACGGCCAGCGCGGTGCCCACGCCGGCGGCGGCCGCCACGAGCAACGCCGTGACGACGAGCGCCGCCCGCCGCGCCGGACGCCCGCGGCCCGCCTGACCCGTCGCGCCGGTGGCGTCCGTCGGAGCCCGGCCACCCGGGTCGGTGCGCGGGTGGACGTCGGACGGAGCGTCTCCGGGCGGGCCGTCGCCGGGCGGGCGGGCGCCGGCGCCGGTCGCGTCGGACTCCGGCTGCCAGCGAGCGGCGGCGGCCACCTCCCCGGAGGTGGACGCCGCCGAGGCGGGGGAGGCGGTAGCGGCCGGCGTACTGGCCGGACCTGCGGGGCTGGTCGGGCCCGCCGAAACTGCGGTACCGGCGAGGCCGATCGGACCTGCGAGGCCTGCGAGGCTGGTCGTGGGCGGGGCGGCGTCGTGCGCGTCGGTTGCGTCGTGCGGCGGGTGGTCCGGCAGGCTGGCGCGACCGGTCGCGGCGGCGGTGAGCAGCCGGCGAGCCCCGTCGTGGTCCAGGCGGTCGTCAGGGTCGCGGCGCAGCAGCCCGGCGAGCACCGGCGCGAGCGGACCCGCGTGTGGGGCCGGGTCCGGTGGACCGGCGGCCAGCGCGCTGAGGGTGGCCATCGCGTTGCTGCGGGCATACGGGGAGCGGCCCTCCACGGCGGCGTGCAGGGTGGCGCCCAGCGACCACAGATCGGCCGCCACCGTGGACACTCCCTCGGCGGCCCGCTCGGGCGCGACGTACTGCGGGGAGCCGAGCACCATCCCGGGGCGGGTCATCGCGCCGTCCCCGCCGTCGAAGGTGGCCAGTCCGAAGTCGGTGAGCATCACCCGGCCGTCGTGGGCGACGAGCACGTTCTGCGGCTTGATGTCGCGATGCAGCACCCCGGCCGTGTGGGCGGCCTCCAAGGCGTCGAGCAGGGCCAGGCCGATCCGGGCGGCGCGGACCGGCTCCAGCGGCCCCTCCGCGTCGATGACGTCCTGCAGGGTGCGCGACGGGACGTACTCCATCACGATCCACGGACTGCCCTCGACCGGGACGACGTCGTAGAGCCGGACCACCGCGGGGTGGTTGAGCCGGGCCGCGGTGCGCGCCTCGCGCAGGGTGCGCGAGCGCACCTCGGCCCGCTCGTGGTCGGCCAACCAGCTCGGCGGTACGACTTCCTTGACCGCGACCTCGCGGTGCAGCATCTCGTCGCGGGCCCGCCAGACGCGACCCATGCCCCCGCGGCCCACCAGGTCGAGCAACCGGTACCGACCGGCGATCAGCACCTGCGCACGCTCCTCCTCAGCCGCTGTCCGGTGTACACCCTAACCAGCGGATCGGAAGGTACCTATAGTTCGTCCGACGAAACTCAGCAGGCGGCGTGGTCGGCGGCGGCGAGCAGATTTCCCTCCGGAATGGCGATCCGGTCACGTCCGCCGGCCAGTCGGGCGGCGGCCCGACGGGCCTGGAGTGGGCCGTGTTCGCGGCGGGCGACGGTGTAGCTGGCGGCGGTGCGGGCCGCGATGGCGGCCCAGCCGTACCGTTCGCTGACCATGGTGCGAGCCCGTCGGGCCACCCGCCGGGCGAAGACCTCGTCGCCGAGCAGTCGGTCGACCGCGCCCGCGAGGGCGACCGGGTCGCTGTGCGGGAACGTCACGCCGGTGACGCCGGGCTCGACGATCTCGGCGAGGCCGCCGGTACGGGCCACCGCGAGGGGCGCTCCGGCTGCCGCGGCCTCCAGGGCCACCATGCCGAACGGCTCGTAGAGGCTGGGGACCACCGTCGCGTCGGTGGCGCCGAGCACCGCCGGCAGTTGGGTGGCGTCGAGGAAGCCGGTGAAGCGGACGGTCGAGCCGAGCGCCAGGCGGCGGGCCTGGGCCTCCAGCTCGGGGCGGTACGGGCCGTCGCCGGCGATCACCACGCGCAGCCCGGGGTGCCGTTCGCGCAGTCGGGGCACCGCGTGCACGAGGTGCTGTACGCCCTTCTCGTAGACCAGCCGTCCGGCGTACCCGACGAGTGGGCCGTCCGCGGCGAACCGGGCGCGGGCCGACGCGACGGCGCGCGGTCGGGCCCGCCAAGCCCGGTCGTCGACGCCGTTGGGGACCACGTCGACCAGCCCGGTCGGTACGTCGAACAGCGCGCTGACCTGGTCGCGCATGTAACCCGAACAGGTGATCACCCGGGTGGAGGTCCCGCTGAGCCAGTGTTCGACGCCGTGGATGGTGCGGTTCATCTCCTCGGGGAGCCAGCCCTGGTGCCGGCCCGCCTCGGTGGCGTGGATGGTCGTGACCAGCGGCAGGTCGAGGTGTTCGGAGAGGGTGACCGCGGTGTGGGCGACGAGCCAGTCGTGTGCGTGGATGACGTCGTAGGCGCCGGCCTGGGTGGCGCGCAGGGCGGTGCGGGTGAGGGTGTGGTTGAAGGCCATGGTCCAGGCGAGGAGGGAGCCGGTGGCCAGGGGGAACGTCACCGGGTCTTCGGGGGCGCGCAGGATGCGCACGCCGTCGGCGTACTCCTCCAGGGGTGCGCCGTCGGCGTGGCGGGTGACGACGGTGACCTCGTGCCCGGCGGCGGCCAGGGCCACCGACAGGGCGTGGACGTGGCGGCCGAGGCCGCCGACGAGCACCGGCGGGTACTCCCACGACAGCATCAGTACCCGTAGCTGGCGGGCGGGGTGGATGTCGATCACGTGGGCATCGGGTGACATGCGGCCCCCTTTGAGTTGTCCCCGGGCGCGCGCCGACCGACACCGGAGTCGGTGTCGCCGTCGCGTCTGGATCGGGGCCAATCCTGCCGGGCCCGAAATAACCAGCGGAGACACCGCCGTTGCGGTCATGTAAAGCGCTACTGGCCCTTTCGGCGAACCCGCAGCAACTCGGCCACCGACCACGCCTGGAACGGGCAGCCGGTCGCGGAGTGCGGCGCGACGCCGTCGGCCGTCTCACTTACCGATCCTAGCCCATATTCGGTCAGATGGGACTCAATGCCAATCAATACGTCATCGACTGACATCTTGCCCCGGCGGGCAGCGTCCACGTACGGCCCGAGCAGCCACGGCCACACCGTGCCCTGGTGGTAGCCACCGTCCCGCTCGGCCGGGCCGCCCCGATGGCGACCCACGAACTCGGGCGCATCCTCCGTGAGGCTGCGCGGTCCGAGCGGGGTGAGCAACCCGTTCGCGATCCGGCGCAGCGTCGCCTCGTCCGGCTCCAGCGGCGCGAACGGCAACGACCAGGCCAGCAACTGGTTGGGGCGCAGCGCGTCGTCGTCGTGCAGCGCGGCCCCACCCAGCGGGTACGCGGGCGCGGGCGCGTCCAGCACGTCGTGCAGCCACCCGGTCGGGGCCGGGAACCGCTCCCGGAACGAGGCGGTGGCCTGCCCGTGCAGCCGCCACAGCCCGCCCGCGTCCTGCCCGGCCAGCTCGGTCAGCTCGGCGAGACCGGCCAGCCCGTTGATCCACAACGCGTTGACCTCGACGGGCTTGCCCGTCCGCGGGGTGACCGGCACGCCGTATACGCGGGCGTCCATCCAGGTCAGGGCGGTGCCCGGAGCGCCCTGGCTGAGCAGCCCGTCGGCCGGATCGACGGCGATCCCGTAACGGGTGCCGGCCACGTGCGCGTCGACGACCCCACGCAGCGCGGGCAGCAGCTCGTCGCCGAGATCGGTGTCGCCGGTGACCGTCACGTGCCGGCTCACCGCGTGCAGGAACCACAGCGTGCCGTCGACGGTGTTGTACTCCACCCGACCGGTGTCGGCGGTATTGGCGAGCATCCCCTCGGAGAGCGTCGCCGCGTACGACCGCAGCAGCGCCCGGCCCAGGTCGGCCTGACCCGTGCAGAGGAACAAGCCCTCGTACGAGATCATCGTGTCCCGCGACCAGGCCCCGAACCAGGGGTAGCCGGCGACCACGTCCGCCGCCGCCTCGTTGGTGCGGATTACAAATGCGTCGGCGGCCAGCGCCAGGGTGGCGTCGACGTCGTCGGCGGGCTTCGCCGTCGCCACCACCTGCCGGTTGCGCCGCCGGGCCGTCGCCACGATCTCCTCGGCCGCCATCGGCTCCAGGTCGAGCGGCGCGGCCCAGGCGCGCACCGACACCGTGTCGCCGGGGCGTTCCAGCTCGCCGGCGAAGCGGCCCGCGTACCAGAGATCCTCGTCCGGGTGCAGGCCCCGGTTGGCCTCCTCGCGGTGGTGCACGCCCAGCCACCACTGCCCCTCCGGCGTCCAGCCGGGGCCGGCCAGCCGGTACGCGCCCTCGACCACCGCACCGTCGGCGACGGCCTCGACCTGCGGGGTCGGACCGTCGGCCCGCCGCTCGCCGTGCGCGTCGCGCCAGGTGCACGCGGCGGACAGCTCCAGCCGGACCGGACCGCCGGCGACCAGCCGGTGCACGACCGCCACGCAGGAGCGGCCGGGCAGCATGGCCAGCTCGCGTTCGATCACGACCGCGCCGATCCGCCACCGCCAGCGGGGGAGCCCGTCGACCAGCTCGAAGCGCTCCAGCAGCTCGAACCCGCGCGGGTCGACGTCGCCGGAGGACCACTCGTGCGCGCCGAGGCGTACCCGCGCCCCGGAGGGCAGGGTGACGGCCGGGTCGAGGCTGACCAGTCCCACTTGGCGGGACGCCGGAGTGTCGCCAGGAACCACCAGCAGGCCGTGGTAGCGGCGGGTCCGCAACCCGCCGACGGTGCCCATGGCGTACCCGCCGAGACCGTCGGGCACCAGCCACTCCCGGCTGGACGCGCTGGTCAGGTCGCCACAGACCTGCGGGCCGAAACGAATGTCGATCAACTTTCCTCCACCGCCGCCGAGGTGTAACACGCCACGGCGAGAATGGCCGCTGTGGTGAAGTACCGCGGCGGCGTCAAAGATGTGCACGTGATCACTGACGGATCGTCCTCCGACGCCTCGCCACCCGACGCTGAGCGGCTCCGGCTCGCCCAGGCCGACTCGGGTGAGCAGGACTGGCGTGCATGGGGTCCCTATCTGTCCGAACGGGCGTGGGGGACGGTACGGGAGGACTACAGCGAGCACGGTACGGCGTGGGACTACTTCCCACACGACCATGCGCGGTCCAGAGCCTACCGGTGGAACGAAGACGGGATGGCCGGCGTCTGCGATGACCGACAGACCTTCGCCTTCGCCCTGGCGCTGTGGAACGGCAAGGACCCGATCCTCAAGGAGCGGATGTTCGGCCTGGGCGGCGACGGCGGCAACCACGGGGAGGACGCGAAGGAGTACTGGTGGTATCTCGACAGCACACCGACGCACTCCTGGATGCGCTGGCGCTACCACTACCCGCAGGGAGCCTTCCCGTACGACGAACTCGTCGCGGTGAACGCGCTGCGCGGCCGGGACGACACCGAGTACGAACTGGTGGACACCGGCATCTTCGACGACGACAGGTACTGGGCGGTGACCGTCGACTACGCCAAGGCGTCTCCGACCGACCTGTGCATCGTGGTGACCGTGGCCAACCGGGGCGACAAGGCGGCGACCCTGCACGTGCTGCCCACCCTGTGGTTCCGCAACACCTGGGCCTGGGGGCTGCCCGGCGGCGACCGGATTCCCCGGCTGACCGGCGAGGGCACCCGGCTGGTCGGCGAGCACCGGGTGCTCGGCCAACTGCTGCTGGAGGGTGACGGCGGCCCGGTGCCGCTGCTCTGCGACAACGACACCAACGCCGAACGGCTCTGGGGGCTGCCGGGCCGCTCGCCGTACCCGAAGGACGGCATCAACGACCACGTCGTCAACGGCGCGCCCACGGTCAACCCCGCCCGCGAGGGCACCAAGGGCGCGCTGCACTACGTACTCGACGTGCCGGCCGGCGGTCAGCGCCAGATCCGCCTGCGGCTGACCCGTACCGCGTCGCCCCCGGCCGCCGGCCCGCCGCCCCCGGCCGACCTGCGCGACGGCTTCGAATCCGTGGTGTGGGCCCGGCGCGCCGAGGCGAACCGCTTCTTCGCCGGCGTGATCCCGGAGACCGCCACGGCCGACGAGGCGCTGGTGGCCCGGCAGGCCATCGCCGGGCTGATGTGGGGCAAGCAGTTCTACCACTTCGACGTCAAGCGCTGGCTGGACGGCGACCCCGGCTCGACGCCACCGGCCGGACGTCGGCACGGGCGCAACAGCGCCTGGTGGCACATGACCAGCTTCGACGTCATCTCCATGCCCGATCCCTGGGAGTACCCCTGGTACGCGGCCTGGGACCTGGCCTTCCACTGCGTGAGCATCGCCCGGGTCGACCCGGGCTTCGCCAAGGAGCAGGTCCTGCTCCTGCTGCGCGAGTGGTACCTGCACCCCAACGGGCAGATCCCGGCGTACGAGTGGGCGTTCGGGGACGTGAACCCGCCGGTGCACGCGTGGGCGGCGCTCAAGGTGTTCGAGATCGACGGCGGCAAGGACTTCGAGTTCCTGGGCCGGGTGATGCACAAGCTGCTGCTCAACTTCACCTGGTGGGTCAACCGCAAGGACACCGGCGGCAACAACGTGTTCGAGGGCGGCTTCCTCGGGCTGGACAACGTCGGGCCGTTCGACCGCTCGGCGGCGCTGCCGGTGGCCGGCGTGCTGGAGCAGTCCGACGGCACCGGCTGGATGGCCATGTACGCGCTCAACCTGCTCGACATGGCCATCGTGCTGGCCGAGCACGACCGGACCTGGGTGGACACCGCCACCAAGTTCTTCGAACACTTCCTCTACATCGCCGCCGCCGCGTACGAGCAGGGGCTGTGGGACGACGAGGACGCGTTCTTCTACGACGTGCTGCGGCTGGCCGACGGCACGAAGGTACCGCTGAAGGTCCGCTCGGTGGTCGGGCTGCTGCCGCTGGCCGCCACCACCCGCCTCACCGCCAAGACCCTGCACCGGCTGCCGGAGCTGGGCGCGCGGCTGCGCTGGTTCCTCACCAACCGCCCCGAGTACGCCCAGGTGATTGGCACCCGACGGCTCGGCCCGGACGGCCGCCAGCAGCGGCTGCTGTCCATGGTCGGCCAGGAGCAGGTGGTACGGCTGCTCGCCCGGATGCTCGACCCCGACGAGTTCCTCTCCGACTTCGGCCTCCGCACGCTGTCCCGCGCGCACCTGGACAAGCCGTTCTCCGTCACCCTCGGCGGGCAGGAGTTCTCGGTCGGCTACGAGCCGGCCGAGTCGACGAGCGGCCTGTTCGGCGGCAACTCGAACTGGCGCGGCCCGATCTGGATGCCGACGAACTTCCTGCTGATCAGCGCGCTGCGCGACTACGCGGCGTTCTTCGGCGACGACCTCCAGGTGGAGTATCCGACGCGCTCCGGGGTGAAACGCTCGCTGGACGAGATCGCCGACGACCTGTCGACCCGTCTGATCTCGCTCTTCACCCAGGACGACTGGGGACGCCGACCGATCTACGGCGCGGCGCACCTGTTCCAGACCCACCCCGACTGGCGGGACCTGGTCGCCTTCCCCGAGTATTTCCACGGCGACAACGGTGCCGGCCTGGGCGCCTGGCACCAGACCGGCTGGACGGCCCTGGTCGCCGACCTGATCCTCACCCTGCGCCGCTGACCCCGCGCAGTGCCGCGCAGTGCCGGTCGATAGGGCGAACGTTGCCTGATGCGGTAGTAGTCCTCCGCTATTCAGAGTGAATAGCTGGCATCGAGGGTGGTCAAGGAAAGGTGCACCCGACCTGCAAGGATATGGTTGTTGGGGCCTTGTCCTATGTGGAAGCAGGTGCACCTTTCTGGTGA
>NZ_JBNCKT010000142.1:0-11455 GCF_049841675.1 Micromonospora sp. DT4 | reverse complement strand
ATCCTTGTTCCGCAAGCCCGAAGTCCGCTACGCCGCCTCCTGACCATCAACTATTTGCCTTACGGGTCAATAACCACACCCCCAACCTAGAAACGACCTGTACGCCCTGATCGTGCGGTACGTCCCATGGGGCGCGGCCAGGGGACGTACCGGTCGGGCGTGCGGGCCCGGACCGGTCGAGTCGCGGATGACCAGGTCGGTCTGGAGCATTACCTGTGCGGTGGTACGACGGACGCCGACCGCCGTGCCGGCAGTGGGCCCTCGCGCGCCGCGCGGTGACTCGATGTCCTGTTGCAGCAGCATGTCGACGGCCGTCCGGCCGGCGGCCCCGGTGGGTGTGGCCACCGTCGTCAGTTTGGGTCGGGTGAGTCGACTGAGGGCGATGTCGTCGACCCCGACGACGCTCACCTCCTGCGGCACCCGGACCCCGACCGCGTCCAGCCCTTCGATCAGGCCGATCGCCATCAGGTCGTTGTAGGCGAGCACGGCCGTCACGCCGCTTCGTCGCACCTGCTCGGCCACGGCGGAGCCGCCGGTCTCGGTGGGCGCGTTGGGCCCGAGCACGGTCAGCTCCCCGCCCCCCGACCGGACGGCCGTGGCGGCGGCGCGGCGCATCTCCCGGTTGGTCCACGAGCTGCGCGGCCCGCCGAGCAGGGCGATGCGGCGGTGACCGAGACCGATCAGGTGCTCGACGGCCGACCGGGCCCCGTGCCCGACGTCCATCAGCACGCAGGGCAGACCGGTCACCTGACGGTTCACCACGACCAGCGGCACGTCGCGGCTGAGCTGCTCGATCAGGCTGTTGCTCATCCGGGGGCTGCACAGCAGCACCCCGTCGACCTGCTTGGCCAGCGCGTGGACCAGTTCCTCCTCGGCGGTCGGATCCTCGTTGCTGTCGGCCACGAAGACGTGGTAGTCGCGGTGGCGCGCCTGGCTCTCCGCCGCCTTGATCAGCGGCGGGAAGAACGGGTTCGCGATGTCGGCGATGATCAGCCCGATGTTGTACGTACGACCGGTGATGAGGGCGCGGGCGGCGCGGTTCGGTCGGTAGCCCAGGTCCTCCGCGCAGGCCAGCACCCGGACCCGGGTCTCGGGATTGACCAGGTGCGGGGCCGAGAAGGTGCGGGACACGGTGGAGATGTGCACCCCGGAGGCGCGGGCGACGTCACGAATGGTGACTGGCACGGCGGCCCCTTCGTCCGAATGCGGCGGCGGTCACGCGGGTGCCGCCAATTAATGCAAACGGTTGCTCCACTGTCAACGGTGAATGTTTGCAGCTCTGTGGCGTCGACGCGCCAATTGGTGACCTTCAACCCCACAAAAACCCATATTTGCCACCGGTTCCGTCGCCGTCGTTGACGTCGTGAGATCGATCGTGGTTACTTCACTGCAAACCTTTGCAGGGATCACCCGGAAGGCGATCGCATGTCACCGAGATCCGGCGGACGAGTCCGGTACGCCGTCGTGGGCACCGGGGCGCGGGCGGAGATGTTCGTCCGGGCCCCGGTGCTCGATCACGCCGACACCACCGAGCTGGTCGCGTTCGCCGACGTCAACCAGGCCCGGATGGACGCGCACAACCGCTGGCTGGGCGAGCTTCGACCTGGTCAACTGGTGGCTGGGCGCCACCCCGGTCGAGGTGTACGCGGCCGGCCGGCTCTTCTTCTACGGCGAGGACGGTCGCCGGCACGGCTACGCCCGCGACTACGATTGGGCGTACGGCTCCCCCGCCGCCGTCGACGACCCGTTCGCGCTGCGGCTGGACGCCCACCCCCGGCTGCGCGAGCTGTACCTCGACGCCGAGGCCGAGGACGGCTACCAGCGCGACCGCAACCTCTTCGCCCCCGGCGTGAGCATCGAGGACGACATGGCGGTGCTGGCTCGCTACTCCACCGGCGCGACCATGACCTACCACCTCACCGCGTACGCCCCCTGGGAGGGCTACCGCGTGATGGTCAACGGCAGCCGCGGACGGCTGGAGGTGGAGGTGACCGAGAACGACCACGTCGACCGGGGTACGGCCGGCGCGGTCAAGGGCGCGGCCCTGCACGGCGTCGAGCCGCCGGCCGAGGGCGGCGGCGCGACACTCACCGTGCGCCCGTTCTGGGAACCGCCCCGGCGGATCCCCGTCGAGGGTCGTACCCGCCAGGGGCACGGCGGCGCGGACGCCCGGATGACCGCAATGCTCCTCGGCGGCCAGCCCGATCCGCTGGGCCGCGCCGCGACGGCCGACGACGGCGCGTTGGCCCTGCTCACCGGCCTGGCCGCCAACCAGTCCTTCGAGACCGGGCGACCCGTCCGCGTCGCCGACCTGCCCCCCCACTGACCAGGAGACGAGGAGCCCCGTGCCGACGTCCGACCACACCGACCTGCTCCTGCCGGCCGAGCCGGGCCAGCGCGCGCTGGCCCGGGAGCTGTACGCCCTGGCGGCGCGGCAGCCGATCATCTCGCCGCACGGGCACGTCGACCCGGCCCTGCTCGCCGAGGACCGGCCCTTCCCCGACCCGGCGCGGCTGCTCATCGTGCCCGACCACTACCTGACGAGGATGCTGCTCAGTCAGGGCGTACCCCCGGCGGACCTGGGGGTGCCCACCCGCGACGGCGGCCCGGTCGAGACCGAACCGCGGGTGATCTGGCGGCGCTTCGCCGCGCACTGGCACCTGTTCCGGGGCACCCCGTCGCGGCTCTGGCTGGAGCAGACCTTCCGCACCGTCTTCGGGGTGCACACCCCGCTGCGCCCCGACACCGCCGACGCCGTCTACGACGAGATCGCGGCGAGGCTCGCCGAGCCGGAGTTCCGGCCCCGGGCGCTGTTCGAGCGCTTCGGCATCGAGGTCCTCGCCACCACCGAGTCGCCGCTGGACGACCTCGCGGCGCACGCCAAGCTCGCCGCCGACGGCTGGGGTGGTCCGGGCGGTCGGGTGGTCACCACGTTCCGCCCGGACGACGTGGTGGACATGGAGTTCGACGGCTGGTCGACCAACGTGGCGCGCCTCGGCGCGCTGGCCGGCGAGGACACCGGCACGTACACCGGTTATCTGGCCGCGCTGCGGGCCCGCCGGGCGGCGTTCATCGCGGCCGGGGCGACCTCGTCGGACCACGGGCATCCCACCGCGCGCACCCTGGACCTGACGCCGGCGGAGGCCGCGCGGCTCTACGACCGGGGGCTGCGCGGCGAGACGGACGCCGCCGACGCCGAGGCGTTCCGGGCGCACATGCTCATGGAGTTCGCCCGCATGTCCCTCGACGACGGCCTGGTCCTGCAACTGCACCCCGGCGCGGTGCGCAACCACAACCGCTGGCTGTACGACCGGCACGGCCGCGACGTCGGCGGCGACGTGCCGCAGGCCACCGAGTACGTGCACGCGCTCGCCCCGCTGCTGACCCGCTACGGCAACGACCCCCGGCTGACGGTGGTGCTCTACACCCTCGACGAGGACACCTTCACCCGCGAGCTGGCGCCCCTGGCAGGCGGGTACGCCGCGCTGCTGCTCGGGGCGCCCTGGTGGTTCCTGGACTCCCCCGAGGCGCTGCGGCGATTCCGGGAGACGGTCACCGAGAGCGCCGGTTTCTACAACACCACCGGGTTCGTCGACGACACCCGGGCGTTCTGCTCCATCCCGGTACGCCACGACGTGGCCCGCCGGGTCGACGCCGGTTTCCTGGCCCGGCTGGTCGCCGAGCACCGGCTACCCCTGGACGAGGCCGCCGAGACGATCGTCGACCTGGCATACCGGCTGCCCAAGCGGGTCTTCAACTTCGGAGGCGCTGACCAGTGACCACCACCATCACCTCCGTCGAGGTGCACGACGTACGGTTCCCGACCGCCGCCCGGGGCGACGGGTCCGACGCGATCAACCGGGGCGACTACTCGGCGACGTACGTCGAGCTGGGCACCGACGCCGGACCGGTCGGCGCGGGGTTCACCTTCACCAACGGGCGGGGTAACGAGATCACCTGCGCGGCGGTGCGGGCGCTGGCCCACCACGTCGAGGGTCGTACGGTCGAGGAGATCGCCGCCGCGCCGGTGGCGTTCTGGCGCTCGCTCAGCGCCGACGTGCAGTTGCGCTGGCTGGGCCCGGAGAAGGGTGTCATCCACATGGCGACCGGCGCGCTCGTCAACGCCGTGTGGGACCTGCGGGCCCGGATCGCCGGCAAGCCGATGTGGCGGTTCCTGTCCGAGCTGCCCACCGACGACCTGGTCGCCAGCGTCGACTTCCGGCACATCAGCGACGCGCTCACGCCGGACGAGGCGGCGGCGGTCCTCGACAAGGGACGCGACGGCCTGGCTGACCGGTTGGCGACGCTGGAGCGGGACGGCTTCCCCTCGTACACCACCTCGGTCGGGTGGCTCGGCTACCCCGACGAGAAGGTGCGGGCGCTGACCCGGCAGGCGTACGACCACGGGTGGCGGGCGATGAAGATGAAGGTAGGCGGTCCGCTCGCCGACGACCTGCGCCGGGCCCGGATCATTCGCTCCGAGATCGGCCCGGACGCGCTGCTGATGATGGACGCCAACCAGGTCTGGGACGTCGACGAGGCGATCACCGCGATGGCCACCCTGGCGGAGGCGGACCCGTACTGGATCGAGGAGCCGACGCACGCCGACGACATCCTGGGTCACGCCCGGATCGCGCGCGCCGTCGCCGAGCTGACCGGCGGCCGCTGCCGGGTGGCCACCGGAGAGGTCGCCGCGAACCGGGTGATCTTCAAGCAGTTGTTGCAGGCCGAGGCGATCGGCGTGATGCAGGTCGACGCGTGCCGGGTCGGCGGCGTCGACGAGGTCCTGGCCGAGCTGCTGCTGGCGGCGAAGTTCGGGGTGCCGGTCTGCCCGCACGCGGGTGGCGTCGGCCTCTGCGAGTACGTCCAGCACCTGGCGATCTTCGACTACCTGCGGGTGGGCGCCAGCCTGGACGGTCGGATGATCGAGTACGTCGACCACCTGCACGAACACTTCGTCGACCCGGTGCGCACCCGCGGTGGCCGCTATCTGCTGCCCGACCGGCCCGGTTACAGCGCCACCATGAAACCGTCGTCGATCGCGGAGTTCCGCTTCCCGGACGGTCCGGCATGGCGGTGACCGTCGGCGCGTCCCGCCTCGGCCTGGGGGTGCTGCGCCACCTGCCCGTCGAGTCGCGTCCCCTCGTCCGGCCGGGCACCGTGCCGACGGGCGTCGTACACCTGGGGTTGGGCGCGTTCCACCGCGCGCACCAGGCGGTCTACACCGAGGCGGCGGTCGGGGCGGCCGGCGGCGACTGGGGCATCGTGGCCGTCGCCCCGCGCAGCACCGCCCTGGTCGAGGCGCTCGCCGCCCAGGACAACCTGTTCAGCGTGAGCGCCCTCTCGGCGGCCGGCGCCGCGACCCGGGTGGTGGGCGCGCTCAGCGGCGTACGGCACGCTCCGAGCGACCCGGACGCCGTGGTGGCGTTGCTCGCCGACCCGGCGGTCCGCGTCGTGACGCTCACCGTCACCGAGAAGGCGTACCAACTCGACCCGCTGACCGGCCGGCTGTCCCCGGACGCCGCGCTCGCCGCGGACCTCGCCGGTCATCGGACACCGACGACCGTGCCGGGCCTGCTGCTGCGCGGACTGGCCGCCCGCGCCGCCGCCGACGCCGGGCCGCTCGCCCTCGTGAGCTGCGACAACCTGCCGGCCAACGGCCGGCGACTGCGCGGACTGGTCGACCAGGCCGTCGCGCGGGCCGCCGGCACGCCGACCGGGTTGGTCGACTGGGTGGCCGCCAACGTGACCTGTCCGGGCACCATGGTGGACCGGATCGTGCCGGCCAGCACCCCGGAGACGATCGACGCGGCCCGCCGGGCGCTCGGCGTGACCGACCTGGCCGCGGTGGCCGCCGAGCCGTACGCCCAGTGGGTGATCGAGGACGACTTCCCCGGCGGGCGGCCCGGTTGGGAACACGCCGGGGCGGTGCTGACCGACGACGCCGGCCCGTGGGAGCGGTTGAAGCTGCGCGCCCTCAACGGCGTGCACTCGGCCGTGGCGTACCTCGGTGCCCTGGCCGGCAGGGAGACCATCGCCGACGCCCTGGAGATCCCGCACCTGACCGACGTGCTGCGCCGGCTGATCGCCGAGGACGTCGCGGCCAGCTTCACGCCGCCGGACGGGGTGCGCGTTGTCGACTACGGCGAGCAGGTCCTGGCCCGGTTCGCCAACCCGGCGATCCGGCACCGCACCCTCCAGGTCGCGGTGGACGGCTCGCAGAAGCTGCCGCAGCGCATCCTGCATACCATCGCCGACCTGCGGGCGGCCGGGCGGTCCGCGCGCTGGGGCGCGCTGGTCGTGGCGTCCTGGTTGCGCTTCGCGCTGGGGTACGCCGACGACGGCCGCCCGCTGCCGTTGCAGGACCCCCTCGCGGGGCCGATCCGGGCCGCCCTGGACGCCGGCGCGCAGAGCCCGGCCGGCGCGGTGGCCGCCGTCTTCGCGCTGCCCGAGGTCATCCCGGCCGAGGTCGCCGACGACGACGAGGTACGCGCCCAGGTGATCGCCTGGCTCACCGCGCTCGGCCGACACGGCGTCGAGGCGACCCTGGCCGGTGCCCGGTGAGCCGGGTGGTGATGGCCGGCGCACTGGTCAACCCGCTCGCCCACGCGGTGATGCAGTGCCTGGCGGTCGCCGAGGCGCTGGGCGGGGCGCCACCGTGGCCGGTCGCGATCGAGGTGGAGCGCTATCGCGTCCCGCCGATCGAGGTGGAGGACACGGCGGTGCTGCGCGTCCGGTTCCGCGCCGGCCCACAGGTGCTGGCGGCGGTAACGCTGGCCTCCGCGGAGTTCGTGGCGGGCGAGGTGGTGGTGACCGGCACGAGCGGGCAGGCGTCGCTGGAGTACCCGACCGACCGGTTGCGCCTGCCCGGCGACGCGGTGACCCGCCGCGTCCCCGGTCGACGGGGCCTGTTGGAGAACCTGCTCGCCCACCGGATCGACCCGGCCGGGGTGCCGCTGATCGCGCCACTGGCCCGTACCGCGCCGTTCACCGCCCTGCTGGACGCGCTGCGGGCCGCCCCCGAGCCCCGGCTGCTCGACGGCGACCTGGTGACCGTCGTCGGTGCGGGCGGCGACCGGGTCCGCCACCTGCGGGGCGTGGCCGACGTCCTGCGCGCCGCGGCCGAACGCGGCGCGCTGCCCAGCGAGCTGGGGGTGCCGTGGGCGGCTGCCGCGTACCGCGCCGAACTGGCGGGATAGGGGGTGGCGGCAACCGGAGCGCGAACACCGCCCGGACCCGACGCGGCCCCATCGGACACATCAGCGATCCCGACCTGGCCGGCGACGCGGGCTGGACGCCCACCCTGCGTCGTGATCCCGTGCTGCCGGCGCCGCTGGTCCCCCTCGTGGTGAACCCGCTGGCCGGGGCCGACCGACTGTCGATCTGACGGCTCGACCCGCCTGAGTTCGCGGTCGGGTCGACGACGTAAGGGCTCATCGATGTGGTGAAGATCGGCTATAAGTGACGCATGGACTTCCCGCCGCACCTGGGCAGCATGCCGATGCACGCGATCACCGAGATCCACGGCGAACCGGGCCTGCTGGAGCGCTTCCGGTTGGAGATCCAACAGTTCGACGACGCCGCCCGCGGGCGGTTGACGGCCGCGCTCGACCTGGCCGCCGAGCTGCACCGCGACGACCGGCGCGTTCGTGAGCCGTACCTCAACCACCTGCTGCGGGTGGCGATCCGGCTGATGCACCACTACCAGGTGCGCGACGTGGACGTGATCGTCGCCGGCCTGCTGCACGACGCGGTCGAGGACCATCCGGTCGAGCTGGCCGGCGGTGCTGCCGGCACCGACCCCACCGGGGCCGCGCTGGCCGCGCTCGCCGCGCGGTTCGGGGCGCGTGTCGCGACGCTCGTCGCCGCCGTCACCAACCCGGCGTACGACCCCGAGCGGGACCGCAACACGCAGTACCGGGAGCACCTGGCGGTCAGCCTGGACCGCGAGCCCTGGGCCCGGGTGATCAAGGTGTCGGACTTCACCGACAACGGTGTAGGGGTGATCCACACGGTCGGGCCGAAGGTCGTCTCGTCGGCCCGGAAGTATCGGCCGCTGGTGCCGCTCTTCCGGGACCTGATCGGCCGGCCGGACACACCGTTGTCGGCGGGGGTCAAGCGGCACATCTTCGGCCAGCTCGACCTTGCCGAGGAGCGGTTCAGCGCCATCCTGGACCAGCCCGCGCACGCCAACTGACCACGCCGTCGCGTCACCCGACCGGGTTCCATGACAAGTTCTCGGATCCCTACCGCAGCCTGCGGAATTACGGTGGTTTTGCGTCAGTTGGGAGGCAAAAGTCCTCCTCGTTCGGATTTCTGACGTGACCCCCATCGAGAGGATTCGGACCATGCGCGACCTTTCTCGTCGCGATCTGCTCAGGGCGACGGCCGTCGGCGCCGGAGCGATCGCCCTGCCCGGAATGATGGCCGGCAGTTCGGCGGTGGCGGCGGACGGCCCGCCCGTGGGCGACACGTACCCGCCCGCGACGTTGACCGGCCGGATCGTCCGCCCCCAGAGCCCCGACTACGCGCAGGCGAGCATCGGCTGGGACGAACTGTTCGTGCGCTACCCGCTGGTCATCGTCTTCGCTCAGGAGACCCAGGACGTCGTCAACGCCCTCACCTGGGCTCGGCAGCACGACGTGGCGCTGCGGGTGCGCAGCGGCCGGCACAGCCTGGAAGGCTGGTCGAACGTCGACAACGGCATCGTGATCGACGTCAGCGAGCTGAAGGACGTCCACATCGACGCCGCCACGCGCACGGCGAAGCTCGGCGCGGGGCTCAACCAGTCGGAAGCGGTCACCGCGCTCGGGGAGTACGACCTCGCGGCGACGACCGGGACAGAGGGAACCGTCGGCCTGTCCGGCGCTACCCTCGGTGGCGGCTTCGGGTTCCTCACCCGCTACCTCGGCATGGCCTGCGACAACCTGATCGGGGCGGAGATCGTCGTCGCGGCGGGGGCCAACGGGGCCAAGGTGCTCCAGGTGGACCCGTGGAACCACGCGGACCTGCTCTGGGCGCTGCGCGGCGCCGGAAACGGCAACTTCGGGATCGTCACCTCCCTGACCTACCAGGTGGCACCGCTGAAGAGCGTGGCCTATTTGCAGGCGACCTGGCCGGGCCTCGACGACCTGCACGACGTCTTCGACACCTGGCAGCGCACCGCGCCGTTCACCGACCCCCGCCTCGGCAGTCAGGTCGAGGTCCACCCGACCGAGATCCTGCTGTTCGCGGTGCTCGTCGAGGGGTCGGAGGAGGAGGCGAGAAGGCTGCTGGAACCGCTGCTCTCCATCGGCGACCCCGAGGTCAGCGTGCAGATCGGCGGCTGGAGCGAGACGTACTCCGGATTCCAGATCCCGAACGACGAAGAGCCGGCGAAGTGGAAGTTCTTCTCCCAGTTCACCAGGGAGCCCTTCCCGCCGAGGGCGATCAGCATCGTCCGTGAATTCATGGAAGAAGCCCCGTCGCCGGACAGCAACTTCTTCACCCAGGCCTTCGGCCGTGGTGCCCAACGACAGGAGCCCTTCGGTGGCTCGGCGTTCCCGCACCGCGACGCGCTCTTCTACTCCGAGCCCGGCGCTGGTTGGGGCACTCGCGGCGAGCCCGACAGCGGCGACGCCGTCACCCCGATCGCCCAGACCTGGATCGCCGAGTTCAGCCAGGCGCTGCGGCCCTATGTGGACGGCGCCTACGTCAATGTGCCGAACATCGGCATGGCGGAGTGGGAGGAGGCCTACTGGGGGCGCAACTTCCCGCGACTGCGCACGATCAAGGCGAAGTACGACCCGCACAACGTCTTCCAGTACGAGCAGAGCATCCCGCCCGCGACACACTGATCCGGACGGCCGGCGGCGCGGGTGGTGCTCTCCCGCAACGGCTCCAACTGCACGGCGTCACGCAGCCCCGGTCGGTCGCCCCCGGGCCGGGGGCGGCGGTGTCGACCAGGAGCGGTATACCTCAGAGTCATATTCATCCCTCTGAGGTATACCGCTCACCGACGCCCTTCTCCCGGGCGCCGTCACCGACAGTGAGAGTGGTCGGCGCGCCGGGGGCACGCGCGGGCGTGGTCAGGACGGCGGGGCGTCGCACAGGACCACGTGCAGGGGGTGTGGGGCGGTGGTGGCGAGGTCGTCGAGCACGGCCATCAGCAGGGCCTGCTGATCGGACGGCTCGTCGGCGAGGAGCTGAGCGGCATCGGTGACCAGCAGGGTGAGCGGGCCGGCGTCCAGCCGGTCCCGGAGCACGTCGGCGAGGGCGTCCCAGGTGCCGCCCAGGTACGCAGGCAGCGCCAGCGCCTCAGTCAACGCGGCGAAGAGCGCGGGCCGGGTGCGGGCCGCCGCCCCGGCCAGCGCCACCGCGCCGGACTGGTCATCGTCGTCGTCGACCATTCTCGTGCCCCCTGGACCGGCTGAGCACCGGGTCGGTCAGAGCCGGTAGAAGTCGGTGTAGTGGTTGGGCGAGAACCAGGTGGCGCCGGTGCTGCGGTTCACCACGATCCGGTACGCGTCGCGGGCGGCGCCCTGGGCGCGCGGGTACACGTCGTACTCATAGTAGGTGGCGTTCGTGGGCAGTTGGCCCTCGTAGTTGTAGAACCGGCCACCGGCGAAGTTGGACAGCCCGCCGCTCCACGAATACCAGCCGCGGCTGGTCGGGAAGCCCTTGGCGGACCAGCCGGAGCGTGCGGTGCGGGCGTCCGTGCAGCGGCTGACGGTGCAGGAGCTGTAGACCGCCGCCGAGGCGGAGTCCGTCAGCCGTGGGGCCACCACGGACGGGCCGACGAGCGCGGCCGCGACCATGGTGAGGAGCAGGGCGAGGGTGGTGGTACGCCGGCGGATCGCGCCGAGCGTGGCCAGCGGGGACACGTGGGTGGACACAGGCTGCCTCCAGACCATCCGATCCATTGACCCGCGTCAGTTTCGGGTCGCGCTCAGTCTGGCCGTCGCCGGCCGACGGCGACAGCCCCCACAGGCCCAACTGCTCCACAATGCCTGGTGAACCGCGGGCGACCGACATTGTGTGGCACATCGGCGCGGCGACGGGCATTTCGGTCACCGGTTGTTAGCGTGGGCTGGACGCCGAGCTGCGGGCGCGTGGACCCGTGACCGTGAGGGGGTGCCATGACGGACGCTCCCGAGCAGAGACCGAGACCTGCGGATCTGTGGCGGCAGCGGGGCATCCGTGCGCTGCGGATCACCCGGGACGTGAGTGTCCGAGGGTGGCGGTGGTGGGCGCGTACGTGGGATCGGCTGGTGGCCGCCCTGCAGGACGAGGCGCCCGTCGGGGCCGGCGCCGGACCGTCCCCACCAGGCCCGCTCGTCGAGCAGCGCGACGCGCCCCGGCTGATCGCGGTGCCCGCGCAGGGGTACGTCTACTCCTTCTATTGACCAGTAACCCAAAGGTGCCGTGGTTAGCCGGCTGCGTAGCGGACTTCTGGCTTGCCGAACAAGGCTTTCAC
>NZ_JBNCKT010000141.1:0-11529 GCF_049841675.1 Micromonospora sp. DT4 | reverse complement strand
CGTTGCTCAGCAACGTCGATCATGGACACCCTCGCTCTTGTTCGCTGCCCCGCACCCCTTGGAATAGATCGTCTAGGTGGTGTGCACGTGACCTTCCGGAAGGGTTTCGTCGGTTGGTGACTGACGGCGGATGACCAGCAGGGCGATATCGTCGTCGGGGTGCTCCTGCGCGGTGGTGGCCATGATGCGGTCGCACAGTGCCTCTGCTGACTCCGATCGCACGGCGTTGGCGAGGCGCTCGATGCCGGTATCGATAAGTTCGCTGCGGCGTTCGACGAGTCCGTCGGTGTAGAAGACGAGCGTCGCTCCCGGCGGCAGGTCCACAACCGTGGTGCGGCGATTTTTTATCGGTTGGCCCACACCGAGTGGTCGGTCCACCGCCAGGTTGACGAGCTGGGCGGGTTGGCCGGGGGTGGCCAACAACGGTGGCAGATGACCTGCGCAGGAGAGGTGCACGCTCGATCGGTCGGGTGCGATGAGAGCGTAGACGGCGGTGGTCAGGGTGCCCGCCTCGAAGTGGTGAATCTTGCGGTCGAGGGAGGTCAGCGCCTCGGCGGGGTCCATGGCGTCGAGCGCGTAGGCGCGTAGCGCGCTGCGGATGCGTCCCATGACGACGGCCGACGGCAGCCCGTGGCCGGAGGCGTCGCCGATGACGGCGCCCACCCAGCCCGAGGGCAACACGAACACGTCGTACCAGTCGCCGCCGATGCCCAGGTCGTGGCCGGGCGCGTACCGGGCGGCCAGCTCCAGACCGGAGATGTCGGGTAGCCGGGTGGGCAGGAGGCTGCGTTGCAGGGCCAGCGCCGCCTGCCGGTCGAGGACCTGCGCTCGAGCCTGACCTGCCAAGCTGGCACGATCGGCGACGAGTTGCAACAGCCGCACATCATCGGGGCCGAACCGTCGCAGGGTCAACGAGCCGACGTGTAGCACGCCGATGAGGTTGCCGTTGGCGAGCATGGGCACGCCCAGCAAGGCACGTACCCCTTCGGCAAGCAGGATGGGATTGACCACGTCGTCAGGCGTGACGTCATAGATCGTGACCGGCGCCCGTGTCGCCGCCACTCGGCCGGCGAATCCGCGCCCGACCCGTACGCGGAAGCCCCGGCGTACCTCTTCCTCCAAGCCCTTGGCCGCCGTCGCGACGAGCTCGTCGGTGTGACCCTCGAGCAGCAAGATGGTGGCGGTGTCGACCCCGAGCAGGTCCCGCACCCGTTCGAGTAGTTCGTCGAGCAGTTCGGCGACGTCCAAGCCCGACAGGGCGGCGTCGGTGATCGCTTCGATGCGACGTAGCCGCTCCTCATTTGTCACCACCTCGGTACCGGCCACCCAGGCAGCCTAGACGCCGGCACGTCGCGCACGGCACGCCAGGAGCGAGATCAACAGTGTTCCGTCGTCAACGTGGGGTACCTTCCCATGTCCCATTGATGCCTTCATCGTCCGTGAACGCGTTTCCGAGAGCACACTCTGTCGCACCACGGCAACGCCCTGGCCGTCACATCCGGACAGAGAGGAAGAGCAGTGGCGGTTCCACCTCGCGAGCAGCATGCGCCGACCGCCGAAGAGCTTCGCTACTCGGCGTCCTTTGGCCTCACGGACCTCACGCCGTGGTTGCCCTGAGCTGCCGTTTTCGTCTGCAGGAGGCGGCTGTGAGGGAGACTGGGACCATCAAGCGTCGGTTCGCTTGCTCGATGTCTGTCGCATCGCGAAGGGGTCGCATGCCTATCCCCTCGCGGCTGTTGGCAGACCCCTGACCTGAACTGGCCGTCCTACAGGAGGGCGAGAGTGAGTAACTCGGATCTTGGCGCCCGCAGTGACCGTGGCAGTGCGTACGCCGAACTGTCTCGCCTGGTCCGGGGCGCGGGTCTCCTCGACCGCCGGCCCCGGCGCTACATGACGCGGATCGCGCTTGTGCTGGGTTGTCTCGGGGTTCTGGGCGTGGTGTTCGTTCGGCTCGGACCGTCGTGGTGGCAGACGGCTGTCGCAGCCGCCGTGGCGATGCTCCTCGGGCAACTGGCCTTCGTCGGTCACGACGCCGGGCACCAGCAGATCTTCCGATCTCGTCGGGCGAACGAGGTGCTCGGCCTCGTCTGTGCGAACCTGCTGACCGGGATCAGTTACGGATGGTGGGTCGACAAGCACAACCGCCACCACGCCCATCCGAACACCGAGGGCCGCGACCCCGATCTCATGGTGGCTCCGCTGTCGTTCACCCCGGGCCAGGCCGCGACGCAGCGTGGCCTGCGGGCGCTCTTCGTCCGGCACCAGGCGGCACTGTTCTTCCCTCTGCTGATGGCGGAGGGTGTGCATCTGCACGGCGCCAGCGTCCGGGCGATCATCAGCCGTCCTGGGCTCCGGCGCCGCCCGGTGGAGGCCGGCCTGCTCGTCGTGCACTTCGCCGGGTACCTCGGGGCCGTGTTCCTGGTCCTGAGCGTTCCGCAGGCGATCGTGTTCATCCTGGTCAACCAGGCCCTGTTCGGTCTCTACCTGGGCAGTTCCTTCGCACCCAACCACAAGGGGATGCTCATCCTCACCGAGGCCGACAACCTCGACTACCTACGCCGACAGGTTCTCACCTCCCGCAACGTGCGCGGCGGTCGGCTTCTCGACGTACTGCTCGGCGGGCTCAACTACCAGATCGAACATCACCTGTTCCCCAGCATGCCCCGATCGAACCTGCGCCATGCCCAGCCACTGATCCGCCAGTTCTGCGCAGAACATGGCATCGCCTACCACGAAACCACCCTGATCCAGTCCTGGGCGCAGGGGCTGGCCCACCTGCGGGCGATCGGGACCGGAGCGACCCGCCAGGGCAACGACTGAGTCCGGCCCGGTCCGCGCACGCCCTGGTCACCGACGAAGGCGCCGGGCAGGCCACCGCCGGGAGACGGCTGCCCGGGTACTGCTGTCGGAGTCGGAGTGGATGACCAGCGGGTAGGAAATCTCGGTTGGAACGACTAGACATCTTCTGCGGTGTGGCATACTCTTCTTCGAGTCGAGAGGAAAGATCCGTCAAGACGCAGACGGGCCGTCCGGCCGTGGGATCACGACGGGCGGCGAGGCGAGGAACATGTTTCACCGTTCCTTGCGAGAAGCAGTAGGAGCACGTCAGTTCCGGCGTGACGCACGCTGGTTGCAGGTGGGGCCAAGGCTCTTTTTGGGGTTCCAGCTGATGTTCGCCGTATGTGTCGGGGCCATGAAGTCGCGTGGGCTCCGGTGCCGGCGGACCGTACGACAGCAAGGGAAGAAGTAGCAGAGGAAAGGGAGGGCCGTACACCGTTGGATCGCCCGCCGTCGGCCTTGATGTCAGGCCGGGCGGACACCGCAGTTTCCATCGAACGAGAGGTGGTCTCCGGTCACGCATATGCGATCCTCGCGCCCGAAGCCGTCAGTGGCGGCTGGTGCGGATACGACAAGCCGACGTTTCTGTCGGAAGATGGTGTTCTGACCCGTAAAACCCTGGGCCCCGGCGCTTACGCGCCGGGGCCCTCGACATGGAGGTGACATGGGGCAAAACCCCGAGGACATGTTCGGCGATGAGAACTACCCGGCCTACACCATCGGCCAGGCCGCGGAGATGCTCGGCACCACGCAGGACTTCCTGCGTCGCCTGGACGAGGCGAAACTGATCAACCCGCACCGCTCCAGCGGCGGGCACCGCCGCTACTCCCGTTACCAGTTGCGCCTGGCAGCCCGGGCGCGGGAGATGGTCGATCAGGGCACCGCCCTGGAGGCCGCCTGCCGGATCATCATCCTCGAAGACCAACTCGAGGAAGCCCTCCGGCAGAACGAGAAGCAGTAGCGTGCGCGACGACAGGACTGACCAGCCCGCCCTCGTGCGAGTCTCGGCACCTGCAACGCGTTGACCAGCGCTCTCAAGCTGGTGACCTCGTTCGGCGTGCCGGACCGATGTCACCCGGCTCGGCCAGGCCAACCTGCCCCCGGCCCTGCTGAACCCGAACCTGCGCCGCCGGCCGGTCAGCGAGCGTGGCGCCGCCTGATCATCAAGACGCAATTACTGCAGGACAACATCAGGCGTACGGATCTGCCGCTGACAGGGCGCGGCGATGGTGGACGTGCTTCCCGATCGACCGATGCGGCTGCGGGAGCCAACCAAGGTACTGGGCGGGCAGCTCACAATCGATCGGCGATCGGCGGCCCGTCCGGCACTGGTCGTCGGCCGACGCTCCGGCGTACTGGGAGTGCCGACCGGATCGTTGTCCGTGGCCGCTGGTAACTGGATCGGTGGGACGAGACGTCACGATGTACGATTCCCAGCTCGTGGCCCGGCAGAGGCTTGGTTGCGCCGCCGAGGAGAACACTTTGCACTGCACGAAATGCGGGACCGAGCTCGAAAGCCCCGGCCAAGGCCATCTGTGCCGGTCCTCGACACCTCCGCCCGCGCTCAGGACGGCGGGTTGGAACGTCGCGACCTGGTTCGTGGCCGGGTTCGCCATTCTTTACGCTCTAGCCGCGATCGCCGCAGCCGTCCTCGGCAGCGCACCGAGCGACCGTGCCCGGCCGCTGCCCTTGCCCCCGGCCGGCGCGGGCACAGCAATCGGTGTCGTCCTGGCCAACCTGATTCTGCTTGTCGCCATCATTGGCCTGGGTGTCAGCGGGCTGATCTGGGGCCGTGGCACTCGTCAGATCGCCGAAGCGCACGGCTCCTCGGGCCGCTCGTACAGCCGCCACTGGGGCCTGCGCGTGTTCTCCTCCTGCCTGGTCTTGAGCACCGCCATGGCCTGGTTGGCCACCAACCGAACCGCCCCGGCCGTCCTGTTCGGCCAGGCGGCCCTGCGCGCCCTCGGAGCCGCCGCGCTGATCGGCGGCGTGCTGCACAGCCGGAGGCGAGTTCTGCGGCTGGTCGCCCAAGTCGACCGAGTCATCGCCGGACACTACTCGCCGGTCGCCGGGCAAGACCCGGCGTGGCCGCTGTCGCCCACTCCGACCAGCGAGGACTGGAACGCCAGCCAGTGGGACCCGGACGTGTTGCGCGACATCGAAGCCCGCCGTCATCGTGACAGAACCTGATCTCGAGGTGCGGTCGGTCTCCAGCGCGACGACGGTCAAGTGCGGCGGACATCCGTAGCTGCCGCCGACCGTGCGCGCTGTGCCTCGGCGCCCCAGTCGCGTTGCCTGAACGTCGCCCTCGCACTGCTCGACGAAGACGTGCCACAGCGAAGCTCCGAGGCGCCTGGGCGGTGCCAGGGCCACGGGCCCGGGAATGGGGAGCAGGGCGGGCACAGCCGCGTGCCCTGACCGGCGTTGAACTGCAACCGATAGCGCCGATGGCGCTCAACGGCACCGCGCACCGGCCTGGGAGTCGGCGTCACCCGCGACTGATCGGGGCTGATCGGGGCGGACCGGGCGGACCGGGCGGACCGGGCGGACCGCTTGCCGCGTCCGGTCCCACTGCTGGTGTGCGGCGGGTTCGGCGTCGTGGTTCTTGCGGTCTGTTCAGTCGTCGATCAGCCTCTCGTACGGCGTACCCTCCGGCGTGAAGATGAGGACGAAATCCTTGCCCGCCTCGGTGGCGACCCTGCGGAGGGCAGCCAGAGCTTCGGCCTCCGTCGGAAGGTCAAGGCCGAGAGCCGCGGCCGCACGACCGCGCCGAGCTGCCAGGTCGGGAATGTCGTCCAGATAGTCGGCGGCCAGTTCGCGGCTCTCCTCCTCGGTGAACGCGTGGCAGTCGCGCCACCACGGCGCCACCAGCAGGAGCTGAAGCAACTGCGCCAAGCCGATCGCTACGAGGGCCGCGCCGCCTTCCGAGTCCGCGTACAGGACCGGCCGTTCCTCGCCGCCGTCACCGCAGAAGAAGTACGTCCCCCCGGAACCGTCACCCGCGAAGCCCTCGAGCGCCGCTCCGGATGCGAGATGGACGTCCTCGACGTGGTCCTTCCGGTCCAGCTCGAAGTCGCCCGGCCAGGCGAGGAAGCTGGCGACCTCGTCGTGTTCGGCGATGGCCGTGATCAGCGATGGCATGTGCCGCACCTTATCCCCACGCGCTATCCACGGACATCCAACATCCCGTTGCAAGACTGCGCCCAGGCAAGTCGGCCAATCTCAGATTGGAGACACTGTGATGCGATCAATCAGACGGCGAGGGCTCTTTACGGCGGTTGTGGCAGTGATCCTGTCCCTGGTGCTCCCCGCGATCCTCGCCTCCGCGGCACCCGTCGAGTCCGAAACCTCCACGGCGATGAGCAAGCAGGCCGCGGAATCGGCGCTGCTCGAGTTCGCGGCGCTGCATGCCCCCGCCTCGGTCGCCACGGGCAACTGCATCGACGATGCCTGGAGCTGGCGTGCGTATCGGGGGCGCCTCCGTCGTCGGCCGTCCCCGTCGGCCCGCCCGAAACGTCCCGTTGGCCCTGTCAGGGTGTCAGGCCGGCCCGGATCGCCAGCATGGCGGCTCCCACGCGGTCGCGGCTGCCGGTCCTGGCCAACACGGTCGTGACCTGGGTCTTGACGGTGCTCATCGAGAGGTGGAGGCGTTCGGCGATCTCGGTGTTGTTCCGCGGCGATCAGGTCGGCCGCGCTGCACCGCTTGAGTAGGAAGCCGCGCGCGCCGGCGGCGATGGCGTCCAGGACGTACGCGTCGTCGTCGAAGGTGGTCACGACGATCACGGCCGGGGCGTGCGGGATCGCGGCCAACTCGCGGGTGGCCCGCAGTCCGTCGAGGATCGGCATGCGGATGTCCACGAGCGCGACGTGCGTCGGCCGGGTGGGCAGACGCCCGACGCCGGTGCCGCTGGGCGGTCGTGAATGCGCGTGTCGTACCTGGTCGGGGAGCTGCCGCGAGGGGTGACGGCTACCGTGTCCTGATGGCTATCTCGCCGCACCTGGCCCGGCTGCGGGCCGTTATCGGCCACGAGTTGATCCAGCTGCCGTCGGTGGCCGTCATCGTCGTCGACGATGACGGACGGCTCCTGTTGGTACGCCACACCGGGAATCAGAACGGTTGGGCGGTACCCGGCGGTGCCGTCGACATTGGGGAATCTGCGGCCGAGGCGGCCGTGCGTGAGATGCGTGAGGAGATCGGCGTCCAGATCGGCCAGCCGCGGCTGCTGGACGTGCTCGGCGGCGCCGACTACGAGGTGACCTACGCCAACGGCGATCGGGTCGCCTACGTCCCCGCCGTCTACGAGGCGGGGATCGTCGACGGGGCACCGGTCCCCGACCAGGAGGAGGTCAGCGAGCTGGACTGGTTCACTCCGCTGCAGCTCCAGAGTGCAGACCTCAACCGGTTCAGCCGGGCACTGCTGCGGGCCACGGGCCACCTCGCCAGTTGACGGCGGGACAGTTCCCCCAGCGCATGGGTGGACGAGGTCCGGTCTGGTCTGCTGGAGCGACCTCATGCGGTCCTGGCCCGTTGCGTGCCGACGATGCAGCAGAGGACGACGGTCGCGGTCAGCGGCACCATGACGCTGAGGTGCTCGCCCACAGGAGGATTGGCCGTGGCCTCGACCGCACCGATCCAGTTCGCGAGACCGCCCACACCAGGGTCTGCAGCGGCTGGGCGAGTTGGAGCTGGCTCGCCCGCGCCACCCCGATGAGGCCCATGCCGCGATACCAGACCACGAACCCGCCGAACTGCGAGATGGCCGCGATGTACGCCATACCCCCGATGGCCTCGGCCGTCAGGCGCACCGGCTCGTGCGGAAGCGCGACCGCGCACACGGCGACGCTGACCGGTGCCACGAGGACGACACCCCGGCCTTGCGTGCGGATCTGCGCTCGTTCGTCGTCGACCGTGGCGTCGCCGACGGCGATCGCCTCCGGCTGGAACTCGAGTATCTGCTCGTGGGTGGCCACGCCCGTATCGGCGCGATCACTCGGCGTCACGTGGCGGACGGTCCGGACCGAATGCGGTTCCCGGCCGGCCCCGGATGTGACTCTCCGGAGATGGTCGACCACGTGCTGAATGCGCAGTCCAGGCCCCATGGGGACGGCCAAAATTCGTGCCGAAAACGGTGACCAAATCGGCCCGCAGGCCCGTCTGTTAAGTGACGGATGGTCACGCCTGACGGTCGGCCGAGGGGGGACGGGACATGGGGGACGTGCGTGGGCGCTTCAGGGACGAATTGGCCCGACACGTCGCCCCGCCGTTGGGTGACCTGGTCCAGCAGTCGGTGGTGCAGGGTCGCCGACTGCGTCGCCAGCGCCGCCTGACGCAGTTCGGCGCCGGCAGATCGGCGTTGACGGTGCTGCTCGTCATCGGCCTGGCCGCTGGGTTGCTCGCCGGCGGTGCCGATGGCGTCGGTCAATCCGGCGAGTCGAACGTCAGTTCGTTTGGTGGGCTGGTCGACACCGTCACGCCGTCCCCGGCTGAGGCCTCAGGTACCGCACAGGCGCCGGGTGTGGCCGCGTCGCCGCGTCTTAAGACCAAGGTGATCGACACGGTACGGATCGGGGCGGGGCCGGGCGGTGAGCTGCTGAGGACCACACCGCAGGGTGCTCTGGAGCTGCTGACCTGGCTGCTACCCAAGGGGAAGACCAGCGGTTACGCGAGCCGTCGCTCCAGCCGCGAGTTGGCGATTCCGGCGCCCCCGGATCGGGGTGAGGAACATCCGGCCGAGCTGCGCATGACGTTGCTCGACGCGGTCGCCACCCTGCCGTTGCGGGATCGGGCGATCATCGTCCTGCGCTACTGGGACGACCTGAGCGTGGAGACGACCGCCGAGGTCGTGGGCGTCTCCACGGCCGTCGTCAAGAGCCAGAGCATGCGCTCTCTCGGCCGGCTGCGTGAGTTGCTCGGCGAGACCTGTTCCGAGCTGTTCGCCGAGGAACGTCATTGAGCGGCTGGGGTGCGGCGGGGCGGATCCCCGTGGTGTCGGGCCGCCCACCAGCCGCGGCCGCGCTTGTCCTGAAACGGTGGCGAGGGCGCCACCACGCCCTCGTCGGCAAGGGCGCGACCTGCGGTGGTAATCATCTGTGTGTGGGAGGTGTCGGTGTCCGTACCGAGCAGCAGGAGCTGCCGAGCCCTGGTCGCTGTGGTGCCGTTGGTCCTGTCGGCGTTGGTGGTGTTGGTCGCGGGGTGCCAGCAAAGGGAGCCCGGCGTCGGCGCCGCCGAGTCGCACACCGCAGCCGTCGAGCGCAGTGGTCTGAGTATGCTGCTGGGGGCCGGCGATCTGGGTGCGGGCTGGCACGAGGATGACGCTCGAACCGGCCTGCCTCCTTGGCCGTGGGAGCAGGACGACTGCCCCAACTACCTGAGCAGCGACTACACGGCGAAGTCGCATCGCCGCGATGCCGTGGAGCGCTACTACCGACTGCCGGACGGCTCGTCGCCGGCGTACCACGTTGTGGAGACGTACGAACCTGGATGGGCCGAGCAGAATTTCGATGACGTCCGTCAGGTCCTCCGGCGGTGCGCGAGCTACGTGGTCCACGGAGCGACGGTCTCCTTCGACATCGTCGACCCGCAGTATCTGGGGGGCGTGGGCCTGCTCGTCCGAGGCCGTATCGACCATGCCGGCACCCCTGCTACCACGAGGTACTTTGTCATGCTGAAACGAGGCGAGACGGTTTCGACCGTCAGTCTGCCCGACCTGGGCAACCAGGCAGCGGTGGACTCGGTCGCGGCGAAGGCGGTGGCCCGCCTTGGCTGAACGGGGAGGTCGGAAGCTGCCACGCCGCTGGGTCTTCTCCGCGGTCACCGTGTCTCTCGCCGGCGTCGCGACGGCAGCCTTCGGTGCCACGCGCGTTCGCGACGGTGATGGAGTTGGCTCGTCGCCCGGTCCATCGCCGGCAAGTCCGATCGCCACGACGCCGGCCGTCGACCGGATCAAGGAGGCGAGGACCCGCATCGAGGCCTACGTGGAGAAGTACGACGGCCATCTGGCGGTAGCGGCACTGGACCGACAGGGTACGGCTACCTTGACGGTCGGCACCGAGCGGTTCGAGACGGCCAGTATCGTCAAGGTCAACATCCTCGCGGCCCTTCTGCTGCGCCAGACACCGCCGGGCAAGGCCCTGAGTTCGGAGACCAGACGGCTGGCCGAGGCCATGATCGTGTCCAGTGACAACGACGCGGCGGTGGCCCTCTGGCGGAAGATCGACGGCTCGCGTGGCCTCACCGCCGCGAACCGCGCACTCGGTTTGCGGGAGACCAAGCCCAACGATCAGTGGGGGATGACCACCACCACGGCTGCCGACCAGCTCCGTCTGCTCACCGCGCTGACGTCGTCGAAGGGCCCGTTGACCCTGCAGGACCGTACCTTCGTCATGGGTCTCATGAAGAAGGTGATTCCCGAGCAACGATGGGGAGTCACCGCCGCGAAGGCGCCGGGCACCCGTTCCGTGTACGTCAAGAACGGCTGGGACACCGCCGATGTCGACGGTGGCCGCTGGCTCGTCAACAGCATCGGGCGGATCGCGGAGGACCGTCACGACTGGCTGATCGCCGTGCTCTCCGACTATCACGTGAGCCAGGAGGCGGGCGTCCGCGTCGTCGAGAAGGCCGCCGCGTACGTACTCAAGGAGACGCGCGCCGCCGTCGCGGACGACGGCCCCGCGCAGGGGTAGGCCGGAGCGTCCGGGCGCACCCCTGCCCGGTCGAGGGAGCGGTCACCGGTCGGGCGAAGGGGGCCGATCAGGTCCGGTCGGCGGCGAGGGGCAGTTGCGCGACCGGCACGAGTCGCCGGACACTGCGGCTCGGGCTGGGCTGCTCGGTGCCCTTGACGGTCGCGATGTCGGCCGCGAGCGCCTCGATCTGTTGGCGGGTGACGCCCGTGCGGTGCAGGCGACCATCGCAACGGCGCTGGCCGAGGACACGGCCGCCATGCTGCGTGACGTCTAATATCAAGGGTTTTTCACAGATACTCATCGGGCCACCCAGGACGCGTCGATCACGGCGTCGTCGGCGGCGACCGCGAAGTAGTCACAGAGGATTCCCGCAGCACGATCCTGGCGGGAGCACGCGTCCGACGCGGTCCCTGTCGCGACCGGTGGACCTTCGATGGCGGATGTCAGGACATCCGCCATCGAGGCGGTGCGTCAGCAGGTGCGCGGCTGCCAGGTCACCTTCGTCACGAACATGGGCACGTAGAAGTTCCCGTCGCCGGGGCGGACGCACTCCGTGCCGGTGAGTGGCTTGCCGAGGTACGTGTAGGACCAGGTGATCTCGGCGTTCCGGGAGGTGTAGTTGTAGAAGTTGAAGGCCGGGACGCTGCCCGACCACTCGGTGCTGGTCACCAGGGACGGAGTCGCCGTCGGACCCTCTGCCGGGTGGTCCCAGTTGGGCCAGATGCAGAACGTGCCCTGCGGGCAGTTCCCGGGCCCCCAGACGCCGCTTGCCGCAGCGGGGGCGGCGGGGGCGGTGGCGAGGACGCCTGCGACGGACGCGGCAACGGCGATGGATTTCCAGAGCACGGCTGACCCCTCTGATAGGCGACTATCAATGGATATTTAAGTTACCGGTGGAAATTTGCGTCGTCAATAACTAGGGGTGATGCGTCTCAGAGACTGTCGGGTAACTGGACGGCTACGCAGTGAGAAGTCGTTCGGCGTTGATGCGTCGGGCGGCTTCGCGCT
>NZ_JBNCKT010000140.1:0-11579 GCF_049841675.1 Micromonospora sp. DT4 | reverse complement strand
ATGCTCCGCGACAAAACGCCCTACCAGGCACGTCCCGCCGCCATCGCGGCTTGACAAAAACATAGGGACACCCCCCGCGAGGAGGACTGTCGCTCATGCGTGAACTGGTGCGCCACCGATGACCGGGCGCTACGTCATCCACCTGCCGATCTCCGCGCCGGATCTGGCTCGTGCCAAGATGCTGGGCCGGACGGCTGGCCGGTCGTTGGCCTTCCTGGCCCGGATCGACCTCGGCGGGATCACCGTCTCGACCGAGGACGACCAGGGCGTACGGCACTGGGTCTTCTGTGACCGGCGGATGGATGGTGGCCGGCGCTGCGTGCTCCGCGCCGACCATGAGACGCCCTGCACCGCGCGACTGCCCCGCCGGGCTTGATCACACGACTTCGCCGATGTGGGGGCATCCAGCGACCGGGACACCCCTACATCGGCGATTTCGTGTGGATCGAACTCGCTCGTCAGCGGAGGCTGGCGAAGAATTCGCGGATGTCGCCGACCAGCACGTCGGTCGCCTGGTGAGCGGCGTAGTGGCAACGGGTGCCCAGCGTCACCCGGTCGGACTCGTTTAGAACGGAATGCTTCGTTCTGTGATGAAGATAGCAGACCGGAATGATCCGTTCCAGTCTTAGTCTCGGGTCATGTCGACGACCTCCCCGAAGCCCCTGGCCGGCCGCCGTGCCCAGGCCGCCCGCAACGACGAGGTGATCCTCGAAGCCGCCCGCGCCGTCTTCCTCGACGATCCGAAGGCCCCGATCGCCGCCGTCGCGGACCGCGCCGGCGTCGGAATCAGCGCGCTCTACCGGCGGTACGCGGGCAAGGAGGCGCTGCTGCGTCAGCTCTGCCACGACGGGCTGCGCCGCTACATCGCCGTGGCCGAGGAGGCGCTCGCGGAGCCGGACGACTGGGCAGCCTTCGCCGGGTTCCTGGCTCGGGTGGTGGACGCCGACGTGCACTCGCTCACTGTCCACCTGGCCGGCACGTTCACGCCGACCGAGGAGATGGGCCGAGACGCCGTGCGTGCCGGTGAGCTGGCCGCAGCCCTCGTCGAGCGGGCACACGCCAGTGGGCGGCTGCGCCCCGACGTGGTCGTCCAGGATCTGGGGCTGGTGTTGGAGGCGTGCGCGGCGGTTCGCGTACCCGATGCGCAGCGGACACGCGAGCTGCGCCGCCGGCAGCTCGCGGTGCTGCTGGGCGGCCTGTCCACGGTGTCGGACGCGGGCGCACTGCCCGGCCCGCCCCCGGCGGCCGGGGAGTTCGACTGGCGGTGGCGTCGCCGGGAGTGACTGGCATCACAGGTTAAGGTTGAGTGGAATACGCTCAACTCTGGTTGTGTCCAACACGGTGGAGATCGCCGATCCGGGGGAGCCCATGAACACTGAGAGACTCACCACCAAGAGCCGCGAGACCATCACCGGCGCTGTCACCCTGGCCAACCAGCGTGGCCACGCGACAGTGGAGCCCTGGCACCTGCTGCTCTCCCTGCTCGACACCGACGGCTCGACCGCCGTCGGCCTGCTGCGCGCCGTCGGGGCCGACCCCGCCGAGCTGCGCCGGACCGCCGAGCGGGCGGTCGACGCCCTTCCGGCCGCGCGGGGCTCCAGCATCGCCGAGCCCACCCTGGCCCGCGAGTTCGTCAACGCCATCGGGGCCGCCGAGCAGATCGCCCGCCCCCTGGGCGACGAGTACACCTCCACCGAGCACCTGCTCGCCGGCCTGGCCCGCGTGGGCGGCGCGGTGTCGGCCGCGCTCAAGTCGGCCGGGGCCACCGAGGAGGCCCTGATCGCCGCCTTCCCGACCGTCCGGGGCGGAGACCGGCGGGTCACCACCGCCGACCCCGAGCAGACCTACCAGGCGCTCAGCAAGTACGGCGTCGACCTGACCGCCAGCGCCCGCGACGGCAAGATCGACCCAGTGATCGGCCGGGACTCGGAGATCCGCCGCGTCATCCAGGTGCTTTCCCGGCGTACGAAGAACAACCCCGTGCTGATCGGCGAGCCCGGCGTCGGCAAGACGGCCATCGTCGAGGGCCTCGCCCAGCGGATCGTGGCCGGCGACGTGCCCGAGTCGCTGCGGGACAAGAAGCTGGTCTCGCTGGATCTCGGCGCGATGGTCGCCGGCGCGCAGTACCGGGGCCAGTTCGAGGAGCGGCTGAAGTCCGTCCTGGAGGAGATCAAGAACTCCAACGGCCAGGTCATCACCTTCCTCGACGAGCTGCACACCGTCGTCGGCGCCGGCAAGGGCGAGGGCTCGATGGACGCCGGCAACATGCTCAAGCCGATGCTGGCCCGTGGTGAGCTGCGGATGGTGGGCGCCACCACGCTGGACGAGTACCGCGAGCACATCGAGAAGGACCCGGCGTTGGAGCGGCGCTTCCAGCCGGTGCTGGTCGGCGAGCCGACCATCGAGGACACGATCGGCATCCTGCGCGGGCTCAAGGAGCGCTACGAGGTGCACCACGGCGTACGGATCACCGACGCTGCCCTGGTCGCCGCCGCCACGCTCTCCGACCGTTACATCACCGACCGGTTCCTGCCGGACAAGGCGATCGACCTGGTCGACGAGTCCGCGTCCCGGCTGCGGATGGAGATCGACTCCCGACCGGTCGAGGTGGACGAGATCGAGCGGGCGGTGCGCCGGCTGGAGATCGAGGAGATGGCGCTGGCCAAGGAGCCCGACGCCGCCTCCGCCGAGCGGTTGGCGCGCCTGCGTCAGGAGCTGGCCGACAAGCGCGAGCAGCTCACCGTGCTCTCCGAGCGCTGGCAGACCGAGAAGAGCCACATCACCAAGCTCTCCACCGCCAAGGAGGAGTTGGAGCGCCTGGGCGGCGAGGCGGAGCGGGCCGAGCGGGACGGCGAGTTGGAGCGCGCCGCCGAGCTGCGTTACGGCCGCATCCCCGCCCTCAAGGTCGAGCTGACGCAGGCCGAGGAGGAGCTGGCCCAGCTCCAGGCCGACGGCGCGATGCTCAAGGAGGAGGTCGGCTCAGACGACATCGCCGCGGTCGTCGCCTCCTGGACGGGCATCCCGGCGGGCCGCCTGCTGGAGGGCGAGACGGCGAAGCTGCTGCGGATGGAGGAGTCGCTCGGCGGCCGGGTGGTCGGCCAGGCCGAGGCCGTGAGCGCGGTCTCCGACGCCGTACGCCGGGCCCGGGCCGGTGTGGCCGACCCGGACCGCCCGACGGGCAGCTTCCTCTTCCTCGGCCCGACCGGCGTCGGCAAGACGGAGCTGGCCAAGGCGCTCGCCGAGTTCCTGTTCGACGACGAGCGGGCCATGGTCCGCATCGACATGAGCGAGTACGGCGAGAAGCACTCCGTCGCCCGCCTCGTCGGTGCCCCGCCCGGCTACGTCGGTTACGAGGAGGGCGGCCAGCTCACCGAGGCCGTACGCCGCCGGCCGTACTCGGTGATCCTGCTGGACGAGGTGGAGAAGGCGCACCCGGATGTCTTCGACGTGCTGCTCCAGGTGCTCGACGACGGTCGGCTCACCGATGGTCAGGGCCGCACGGTGGACTTCCGCAACGCCATCCTGATCCTCACCTCCAACCTCGGATCGTCGGTGATCAGCGACCTGACGCTGGCCGAGGAGCAGCGCCGGGAGGGTGTCCTGGCCGTCGTCCGGTCGCACTTCAAGCCCGAGTTCCTCAACCGGCTCGACGACATCGTGGTGTTCGCCGCGCTGCGCGGGGACGATCTGCGCTCCATCGTGGACATCCAGCTCGACCGGATGCGACGCCGTCTGGCCGACCGGCGACTCGGCCTGGAGATCACCGAGGCGGCGCGGGGCTGGCTGGCCGAACACGGGTACGACCCGATCTACGGGGCCCGTCCGCTGCGTCGCCTGGTCCAGACGGCCATCGGCGACCAGTTGGCGAAGGCCCTGCTGTCCGGAACGATCCGGGACGGCAACACGGTGAAGGTCGACCTCAACCCGGACACCACCTCCCTGATGGTCACCCCCGCCTGAGTCCCGCGATCAAGAGGTTTGCGTCATCGGGACGTCTTCCCATGACGCAAACCTCTTGATCAACAGGGTGAGAGGCGTGCCGGTGGGGAAAGGGTTCTGGCATGTTCGGGATGAGTAGGTGGGAGCGGGACCTTCGTGCGGCGGCGGACGACCTGATGGCTGCCGACACGCTGGCCTTCGGTGGTGTGGGATTCGCCGGTGAGGTGCTGCCGGTGACCGAGGCGTACCGCCGCGTCGAGGCCGCACTCGACGACCACCCCGAGGAGGTACGCCGGCAACTCGACCGCCTGCTCGCCGAGGGCTCGCCCGCCGGCCGGGCGTACGCGGCGACGCTGCTGGAACGGACCGACCCGGCGGCCGCCCAGGCGGCCTGGACCTCGCTGCGCGACGATCCCACCGAGTTCACCACCTTCGTCGGTTGCGTCATGGGCCGCTCCACCCTCGGCGACTACGCCACCCAGCGACTCGCGGCGGCCTGACGATCGCCGCACACCTCTGCGGTGGCACCCGTCGGCCGTGTCCGGCGGCCCGTCGCGGGTAGTTGAGCTTTCGGTCACGACGCGACTCATTTCGGTGCGCCCGGTTGTTACCGTCTGCGCCGACGTACCTGGGGAGGTGGTCGGGTGGACGGGTCGCTGGCGTCCCTGGTGGGGGCCGTTGTCGTACTCATGACGGTCGTGCTCGTGGTCGTCGTGCGCGCCCGACGGCGGGCCGCGACCCGGCCCACCGACACCCCGCCGACCCGCCGGCTGGCACCGGGTGATCGCGTGCGGATCCGCCATCAGGAGTACGTCGTGAGCGGCACCATCCGACTGGTCGAGGGGGACTGGACCTGGGTGCAGCACCTCCTCGACGACGCCTCCGGCACACCGCACCGGCTCTCCGTGGAGGGTGACGGTGGTCCCGAACTGGAGTTGGTGCTCTGGACCGCCGAGCCCGGTGCGACAGTCACCCCCGGCGCCCCGGAAATCGACCTCGGCGGGCGGCGGTACACCTGGGCCGAGACCGGGCAGGCGCGCTACACCGCCATCGGGGAGACCGGCCTGCCGGCGGCGGGGACGATGCGTTACCACGACTACGAGTCGGGCGGGCGTGCCCGGCTCTCCTTCGAGGCGTACGGCGAAGAGGGTTGGCGGGTCGCGCGCGGTGACCTGCTCGACCCGGCCGACCTGGCGATCCGACCCGCCGACGACGCTCGCTGAACGACCCGACGGGCGCGCCGCTTTCGTCACGGCATGCCGGAGTGGCCGGTTGCCGATACGGTGTGGGCCCGCTCTAGGAAAGGAGAATCGTGGTCGACTCCCCGAGCACGCCGGCCCGCCAACGGCCCTCCACCGTGACGATTTCCAGCTACCTGCTCTACCTGTTCCTGGCGTGCCAGGTGATCAGTCTCATCATCACCCTCTCCACCATCGGTAAGACGCGAGACGTGCTCCGCGAGGCGTACGCGGGCAGTTCCGCCGACGGCGCCGAGCAGGTCGCGGACTTCTTCTTCGCCTTCGGCCTCGGCAGCGCCATCCTCGTGCTCCTGCTGGCGGTCGTGCTGGGCGTGCTGGCCATGTTCAACAACCAGGGCCGTAACGGCGCCCGGATCACCACCTGGATCGTCGGCGGCATCATGGTCTGCTGCACGGGTGGCACCCTGCTCAGCGGGGCGGCCGGCGGCTTCACCACCGGTGGGAACAGCAGCGGCGACACGCCGAGCCCTGACGAGATCCAGCGCCGCCTAGACGAGGCGCTGCCCTCCTGGATCACCCCGGTCAGCCTCCTGCTCGGCGTGATCAGCCTGCTGGCGCTGCTGGCGGCACTGATCCTGCTGGCCCTCCCCAAGTCCAACGAGTTCTTCCGCAAGCCAGCCGCGGCCTGGGAACCGCCGACCCCGGGCGCCAGCTACCCGGCCTACCCGCAGGCTTCCGGCCAGCCCGGCCAGCCCGGCCAGCCCGGCCAGCCCGGCTACCCGTCGACCCCCGGCCAGCCCGCCTACCCGCCGACCCCCGGTCAGCCGTCGAGCGGGGAACCGGCGGACCCGTCGACTCCCGGCCAGGCGTCCGCGCCGGAGCAGCGGACCACCCCGCCAGCGAACCCGTCCAGCTCGGACCGGCCGGACGACACGCCGCCGGCGGACCGCCCCGGCACGACCCCGCCGTCGACGAGTTGACCCACCGATAAGCACGACGCCGACGATCCCTCCGAGTAGGTTGCAACCCGACGCCTACCGGAGGGATCCGTCGTGTCGTACCCCGAATCGGCACCGCCCCGCCGGCCCGCCGTGGTCCTGCTGGCCACGGCCGTGCTGCTGCTGATGGCGGTCGGCGCGCTCGCGTACACCGTCGTCGACCTGACGGTGCTGGGTCGGACGGTGGACGCGTTCCGCGCCGCGGCCCGGGACACCTCGGCCAGCCCGCAGCAGATCGACGACGTCGTGGCCCTGCTGCGCGCGTCGGCGGCGCTGACCGCGGTGGTGGCCGCGCTGTCCGCGCCCGTGCTCGCCGGGCTGGCCCTCGGACTGTTGACGGGTCGACGTGGCGTGCGGATGGCCACCTGGGTGATCTGCGGGCTCGGCCTGCTGGCGGGCTGTTGCAGCGTGGCGGTGCTCGTCGGCGAACGTGCCGCGCCGCTGCGGCTGGGGGCGGACGAGCGGGCCACCGCCGAACTGCTGGGCCTGATCTCGGACGCGTACCCGTCCTGGTGGATCCCGCTCAATGCCGGGCTTTCGGTCGGGCAGGCCCTCGGTTACCTTGTGGTAGCCACGCTGCTGGCCCTGCCGGCGGCGAACGCCTGGTTCGGTCGACACCGTCACACGACACCCGCCGCGCCGTCCGTTCCACCCGCGTTTCCGCCCGCACCGCAGGCGCCGGCCGCGCCCCCGTACCCACCCAGGTGAGGACCGCCCGTGACGCTCGAATCCACGACTACCGAGCGGCGGGCCCTGGTCACCGGCGCCACCGCCGGTATCGGCGCGGCGTTCGCCCGACGCCTGGCGGCCGACGGCTGGCACCTGGTGCTGGTCGCCCGGGACGCGGATCGACTGGCCGGGATGGCTGCGGAGCTGAGCACCCGACACGGTCACGGCGTCCAGACGCTGCCGGCGGACCTGTCCACCGATGACGGCTGCGCCACTGTCGAGCAGCGGCTGGCGTCCGACAGTCCCGTTCACCTCCTGGTCAACAACGCCGGCATCAGCCTGAACAAACCGTTCCTGCGCTCCACAGCGGAGGACGAGGCACGCCTGCTGCGACTCAACGTGCACGCCGTCATGCGATTGACCCTGGCTGCGCTGCGCCCGATGACCGAACGGCGGGATGGGGCAGTGATAAATGTCTCTTCGGTTGCCGGGTTTGGCGCGGTGATGCCTGGCTCGACGTACTCGGCCAGCAAGGCGTGGGTCACCAATTTCAGCGAGTCCGTGGGGCAGTCGGCACGCCCTTTCGGGGTCCGGGTGATGGCACTCTGCCCCGGCTACACCCGCACCGAATTCCACGAACGGGCCGGCATCAACATGTCCAAGACGCCCGAGTGGATGTGGCTGCGAGCCGAGGACGTCGTCGACGAAGCCCTGCGTGACCTGCGCAAAGGCAAGTTGGTGAGCGTCCCGGCGTGGAAGTACAAGGTGGCCGTCGCCGGTTTGCGGCACGCGCCGCGCCGGCTGCTCGAGGTGGTCTCCCGCGACACCCGTGGCCGGATCGGTCGCGAGGAGCGCTGAGCCGACGGCGCCTTGTCGCGCCGCGAAGGCCACCATCGGACGTTGGCGCACCGCTCTGGTGCCGGTCGCGCAGCGTAGTCGAACATCGCCAGTCATCGGTGCCTCACTGGTCCGGTCCGGGAGGCCCGTCCACAAGGCGTTCAGAGTTGCGCAGTAACCTCTATCGCCATGGGGGACCACGACGACCTGCGCAAATTCATTACCGACCTGGCTGTGGTCCGCGGCCGGGTCGTGCTCTCATCGGGGCGCGAGGCAGACTGGTACGTCGATTTGCGACGTGTCACGCTCCATCACCGTGCCGCTCCGTTGGTCGGTCGGGCGCTGCTCGACCTCACCGCCGACTGGGAGTACGACGCGGTCGGTGGCCTCACCCTGGGCGCGGACCCTGTCGCGCTCTCGATGCTGCACGCCGCCGCTCCGACCGGCCGTGCCCTGGACGCCTTCGTGGTGCGCAAGGCGGGCAAGGCCCACGGTCTACAGCGACGGATCGAGGGACCGGAGGTGGCCGGCCGCCGGGTGTTGGCGGTCGAAGATACGTCCACAACGGGCGGAAGTGTGTTGACCGCCGTCGAGGCGCTCCGCGAGGCCGGAGCCGAAGTCGTGGGCGTGGCGGTTATTGTTGATCGAGGCGCCGGCGACGCAGTGCGAGCCGCCGGATTGCCGTACCGGGCGGCCTATACGTTGGCTGACCTCGGCCTTGTGGCGTAAAAGTTTACCGATTCGGATCTGCTGATATGCAGGCGGATCGATGCTGCTGGTGGAAGGATGGAATACGTGGGAACTGCGTTGGCCGAAATGACTATGCCTCAGATCTCGCCGCTTGCCGGTGAGCCGATCGAACGTGCCGATGCCGAGCGTCTCGCGGGGGTCCTCAAGGCCCTTGCGGATCCCGCTCGGTTGCGGCTGCTCAGCCTGATCCAGTCGGCCCCCGAGGGCGAGGCGTGCGTCTGTGACCTGACCGCGCCGCTCGGCCTCTCTCAGCCGACGGTCAGTCACCACCTGCGTATCCTCACCGAGGCCGGCTTGCTGGAGCGGGAGAAGCGCGGTGTCTGGGCGTACTACCGGCTGGTCCCGAGCGCGATCGCGACGATCGCCGACCTGCTGACCCCGCCGCGTAAGCGGGCCACCAAGAAGGCTCGCTGACGCAGGCGCTGCGCACCGTCCCGTTCCGGGACGGTGTCCGGTGGCGAACCAGGGGTGGCGCCATCGGTAGCTGATACCTGCTCGTCCTCGGCCGCACCGCCGAAGGTCGGGTCCGACATGCCGACGGCCGGCCCCCTGATCAGGGGGCCGGCCGTCGTCGTACCTCGGATCAGCGCTCCTGGCCGTGCCCACGCCGGTCGTGCGGGTGCTCGTCGTGGTCGAACTTCTCGCGTACCGCGTCGACCGCGCCCGCGGCGCTGGCCGCCGCGACGACCGCGACCGCCTCGCCGCGCTTGCGGGCCCGCCGGTCACGAAGGAACTCGAAGAGAATCGGCAGCACCGAGATCGCGATGATCAGGGCGACCACCGGCAGGATGTAGCGGTCGATCTTGTCGCCGATGGCCTGGTAGATCCGATCGGCCAGCAGGTAGCCGATCAGCAGGATGCCGTCCACCCAGAGCGCCCCGCCGACGATGTTCCACAGCAGGAACTGCCGAGCCGGCATGCCCAGCGCCCCGGCGACCGGGTTGAGGAACGTCCGCACGATCGGGATGAAGCGCGCCAGCACGACGGCCTTGGCCGGGCCGAACTTCTGGAAGTAGTACTCGGCCTTCTCGACGTACTCCTTCTTGAAGAGCCGCGAATTGGGCCGTTCGAACATCCGCCGCCCGTACCGCGCGCCGAGCCAGTGCCCCAACTGCGCGCCGATGATCGCGCAGATCGGCCCCCCGATCAGCAGACCGGCCAGCGAGAGCCGGGTGCCGTCGCCGAAGATGGCGTCCGCCACCGGCGAGGCGGCCACACCGGCGAGGAACAGCAGTGAGTCGCCGGGGAAGAAGAAGCCCACCAGCAGGCCGGTCTCGGCGAAGAGGATCACCCAGACGCCGACCAGCCCGAAGGTCTGCAACAGCTCCTTGGGATCGAGCGGGTTCAGGGCGACGCTCTCCGTGAGAGCGCGGGTCTTCTCAGCTGTGTCCACGGCCACAAAGGGTACCGAAGCCTGGTGCCCCGGCCGCGCCGGACCGGTGCTCACCACCCGCTGGCCGGATACGACGGTGCCCCGCCGACCAGCGTGGTCGGCGGGGCACCCGTAATGCTGGGATGGATCAGGCGACGAAGCGGGTCCGGCGGCGCTTGGTCACCAGGTAGCCGCCGACGCCCGCGGCGAGCAGCAGCGCGCCAAGGCCGGCGATCAGGCCGGTCGACTGACCGGTGATCGGCAGCGAGCCACCGTCACCGCCACCCTGGCCACCGTTGTTGCCGCCGCCAGTGGTGGTCGGGTTGATCACGATCTTGGCGGTGTCATTGCTCTTGTTCGGGTCACCGGCCAGCTTGGCCGTGACGGCACCCGAGGCGTTCGGAACGACCTTGTCGATGCGGACGCTGAACTCGTACCAGTTCTCAAAACCCTTGGGGCTCTCGGTGATCTGGCAGCCGTACTCCTTTGCGCCCGGCTCACCCCAGTTGCCGTTCCACTGATCCCACTCCTCGTCCGAGGTGTAGGGCTGGCATTCGCTGGAGACCTCTACCGCCGTGGTGCCTTCGGGAATCTTGACCCGGAACGCCGGACGCCCCTGGTACTCGAGCAGGGCAGGGCCGAGGTTCGTTACGGACGTCCGCACCTGGACCACATCACCCTTTTTGCCGCTGGCCGTCGCCCCCTTGACGCCGAGATCAGCCGGGTTATCGCCAGTCACCTTCACCGAGATCTCGGTGTAGTTGTTCATCTGGTCCGGATCGGTCTGCTTCGCCAGCGACTTAGCCTCGGGTTGCTCCACGAGGCGCAGCTTCTCGCCCGCGCCCGGCTCGCCATCCCGTGGCCAGTCGCTGCTGACGATCTCCCAATCGTCCTTGGTCCACCAGACGCCCGTCGTCAGCAGATCGGCGTTGGTCCGGAGGTCCTTGTCGAGTTGGAAAGGCAGCTTGTTGGAGAGCCGGTAGCTCTTGCCTGGCTTCAACTCCTCGTCGAAGGTGCAGAGCGCCCCCGAACTGTCGATCAGTTGGCAGTTCGAGTAGTGGCCCACGTAGCTGACGAGGTAGTCGCCGTTCACCAGGAGTACCGCGCCCTGGCTGACCGTCTCGCTGCCGTTGCGAACCGTCGTCGGCATGTTCACTTCGGTGCCGGGCGCGCCGCTGACGCTGGCCTCTGGAACGGTCTGAAGGTCGACGCTTTCGGCGACGGTGACGGTGGAAGTCCCCTTGACCGTCTTTCCGCCGGAGGTCATCGCGAGCTTTAGCTGACCCGTCTGACCCGGCGTGGCGTTGGGCTTGCCGTAGACCTGGATGCCGAGCCAAGGCGTGTCGTCCTCGGCGAAATCGGTCTCGCAGTGCACGACCTGGCCCGAGGTCTCGCACGCCCAGTCCCAGCCCTCACCTGGCATCTCAAGCGTGGCGAAGTCGTAAATGCCAGAGAAGTCGAAGTCGAGCGTGGTGTGGCCGAACTGGTGTGGCTTGTCGAAGTCAGTCGGCTCGGTGTAGATGTACGCGAAGCCGCCGTGGTCCGGCGTGGTCAGGATGTCTTGAGCAACGATCCTGAAAGGGTCGCCCTCGGCGAGGGCCGGACTGGCGGAGGCGGCGACGAACGCGCCTGCGACGCCCAGTCCGGCGAGCCAGCGCCGGGTGGAGTGCGTGAGCATGAGGGGGATTCCTCCAGTAGGGGGATTCAGGTGCAGCCTGCGGATCTTAAGGAATCGCTAAGGGCCCGTGCGAGATTTACTTGGTCGATTTCAGGTTGGATGTCTTGTTCAGTGGGATTTCCGGGGTCGGTCCAGGG
>NZ_JBNCKT010000139.1:0-11917 GCF_049841675.1 Micromonospora sp. DT4 | reverse complement strand
CCACCGACCCCGCTCGTGACGAACCCGCCACGCCGAAACCCACCCACGATCAGCCACGCGCGGAATGCAGGGCTAGCCCCGGTCCGGCATCCTCGCCGGCCCCGTCACGACCACAGTTCGAACGGCTCCTCGATCCGTTCGCCGGCCAGGAAGGGCGTGATCAGTCGGGGGAGCTGACCGGGATAGAAGCGTTCTCCGCTGGTCACCACCTCCGTCAGCGGCTACCAGCGGAAGCCGAAGTAGTCCTCCCGCTCGTAGTCGAGCCGGTCCGTCTCGTCCACGTCCGGGCCGCGACCGGCCAGTCGTACGGCGACGACCACCTCGTCCTGGACGTGGCGTAGCTGGCGGTGCAGGAAGGTGGCCCGTCGTCGCCAGGTCGGCGCGCCCACCTGGTCGGCGGTGACCGTGATGCCGGTCTCCTCGCGCAGTTCCCGCACGGCGGTGTCCCGGTACGTCTCGCCCGGGTCCATGCCGCCGCCGGGCAGCTCCCACCAGGTGCCCAGCCGGGGGTGGTCCGGGTCGCGGGTGTGGAACAGCAGCACCCGGTCGGTGTCGTCGGAGACGACCACGCGTACCGCGCGCCGCTCGAGGATCGGCAGTTCGTCGGGCAGTTCGTCCATCGGGTCAGTCTGCCGCAGTGCGCCGGCTCCGGCGGTCCACGCCGGGGCCGGTAGGCTGCCCGCCGTGGCTGGTTTGTTGAGGAACGTGGCGCAACGCATCTCCCGGGTGGGCGCGGCAATCCCGTCGCCCCGGCGTACCGGGCCGTCTCCGGCGCGGGTGGCCCGTCCCCGTCAGGTGACCGCGTTGCAGCGGCGCGAGCTGAGCTACGCGCCGGAGGTCGACGGCCAGGCCGACCCGGGCGAGATCGTCTGGACGTGGGTGCCGTACGAGGACGATCCCCGCCAGGGCAAGGACCGCCCGGTGCTGGTTGTCGGGCGGCACAGTCGGACGCTGTTCGGGCTGATGCTGTCCAGCCAGAGCGAGCGTGACGGCCAGCGGCACTGGTTCGCCCTCGGCCCCGGCGAGTGGGACCGGGACAAGCGGCCGAGCTGGGTCCGGCTGGACCGGGTGCTCACCATGCGCGAGGACTGCATCCGCCGCGAGGGCGCCGTGCTGGATCGGCCCCGGTTCGACCGGGTCGGGCAGGCGCTGCGCGCCGGCTACGGCTGGCGCTGACCGTACCCCCCTTGGTGGCCAGTGGCCGGACGTACCGTCAGGCTGGCTCGCGGCTCGGACCGACCGCGGCGCCCTGCGCCTCCGGCGGCGGGTACGGCTGATCGGCGAGCAGCCGGGCCAGGTGGGCGCTGTTGAGCGCGAGGGCCTTGGTGGTGCGGCCGGTGGTGTCCGGCTTGGGGCCGGCGTCGCGGTAGTCCACCTTGTGTAGCGCCTCGCCGACCCAGTAGGTCGCGCCGGCCGCGGCGACGGTGAAGCCCACCTCGTTGAGCGCCGCCTGCACCTCGGCGATGCTGTGGTGCGCGCCGTCCTCGTTGCCGACGACCGCGACGCCGGCCACCTTGCCGTAGGTGAGCAGCCGCCCATCGTCGTCGGTCTCGGACAGTTCGGCGTCGAGGCGTTCGAGGACCATCTTGGTGACGCTCGCGGGCTGGCCGAGCCAGATGGGTGTGGCCATGATGAGGATCTGGGCGGCGAGCAGCTTGGCGCGGATGGCGGGCCAACCGTCGCCGTGGCCCTCGTCGGTCGACACTCCGAAGCGGACGTCGTGGTCGACCACCCGGACGATCTCGCCGTCCACGCCCTGGTGGGCCAGCTCGGCCAGCACCTCCCGGCCCAACTGGTCCGAGCTGGAGGGGGCGGGTGACGGCTTGAGGGTGCAGTTGAGTACGAGGGCGCGGACGCTCGCCACCAGGGTTCCTCTCGTCGGTCCTCTGGGCTGTTCTTCCCCGTACCCGTACCCGTGCGCGGGCGCGAATCACGTTCGTTCCAGGGAAAGCGTTGACAGGGGGCCTCTGAACGGTATGTTCAACCTGTCGGTTAACTAGCTAGGCGGTTGAAAGCGACATGACAGCAGACCCGGTCAGCGCCGTGTTCGCTGCGCTCGCCGACCCGACCCGCCGCGCCATCCTGGCCCGGCTGGCGACCGGCGAGGCGACGGTCAACGAACTGGCGGCGCCGTTCCCGATCAGCGTGCAGGCCATCTCCAAGCACCTCAGCGTGTTGGAGCGCGCCGGGCTGATCGTGCGGACCCGCGAGGCGCAGTGGCGGCGGTGCCGGCTCGACCCGACGCCGCTGCGCACCGTCGCCGAGTGGGCGACCAGTACCGCCGGCTGTGGACCGAGCGCTACGACGCCCTGCACCTACGGGACGTCCGACTCACGCGAGGACGTCTCTACGAGCTGATGCGCGCCGGCCGCGGGCTGCTGCTCGACGCGACGGGTCGGCTCTCGGCCGCCGGGTGGACCGACCGGGTCGACCACGTCGTCGACGTCGGTGCCGAGCTGGACGTACCCGCCGTGCTGCTGCGTCCGGACGGCCACGTGGCGTGGGTCGGTGACGAACAGGCCGACCTGGTGGGACCTCTGCGCCGGTGGTTCGGCGCGAGGGCCACCTGAGTCGCTACTCCCCGAAGCGGGCGCTGTCGACGAGTTGGCGCGGCGCCCGCGGGCCGGAGAGGCTCTTCGCCTGGTACATGGCCGCGTCGGCGCGGCTGAGCGCGTCGCTGAGCTGGGCCGGGCAGGTCACCGGGGCGAGCCCCACCGACGCGGTCACCCGGACGCTGCACCCACTCAGGCGAATCGGCGCGGCGACGGTCTCGCTGAGGCGTCGGGTGGCGTGCTCGATCCAGCGTCGGTCGACGGTCGGGCTGGCGAGCAGCCCCGCGAACTCGTCGCCGCCGAGGCGGGCGACGAGGTTGTCGCCGGCGAACCCGGCCAGTCGTTCGGCGACGCTGATCAGCACCTGGTCGCCGGCGGCGTGCCCGTACCGGTCGTTGATCTGCTTGAAGTCGTCGAGGTCGAGCACGATCGCGATCAGCGGTTGGCCGTCGGCGCTGGTGAGCAGGGCGGCCGCGAGGCGGTAGAAGGCGCGCCGGTTGGGCAGCCCGGTGAGCGGGTCGTGGCTGGCGGCGTGTCGTTCGGCGGCCAGTTCGGCCTGGAGGTGCTCGATCTCGGCCTCGGCCCGCACGGCGCGGCGACGCAGTTGCCAGGAGGAGAGCAGGGCCCCCGCCGCACAGACGCCGGAGGCGACGCTCATCGGATCCGGCAGGAGACCTTCCATCGCCGCGACCGCCTCCCGCCGTCGGTCTACGCGGCGCGCGTGCCGCGTCGGGGCCAGTTTTCCCTGGTCGCTATCCCACTGGGGGTAACGCAAAGTGAACGGATGGGCACCGGTCACGTGCGTTATCATGCTCGCGATCCGATGCAGATGCAATAGCAGATGCACGTGCAGAACGGTCCCACGTTGATACCGCACCCCTCGCCGTCACCGCTCCTCCCACGGGCACCGGCGGGCTCGTGAGCAGAAAGACGCCTCTCATGCAGCAGCCACCCAATGGCGTTCCGATCCCTCAGTTGCCCCCGTTGAGCTGGCAGAAGAGCCGCCGTAGCAACCCGAGCGGCAACTGTGTCGAACTCGCCGAACTGCCCGACGGTGCCGGCATCGCCGTCCGCAACTCGCGTCACCCCGAGGGGCCGGCGCTGATCTACACGGTGGACGAGATCGCCGCCTTCGTCCTCGGCGCCCGGGACGGGGACTTCGATCACCTGATCAACTGACCGGTCGCGCAGGACCGTCCCAGCGATGGGACTGAATCGCCGGTCCGGAGGAGTTCACCTCACTGTCGGTCCATGGCATGCTTACACGTCGGCCGGGCTCGGTGCCCGACCGCGTCGTCGGTATCCGGAGGCCCGCACGTGACGATGGTTCCCGCCGAGGGCGGCCCGACAACCGGGCCAACCGTGCTGCGCATGCTGCTCGGCGCCCAACTGCGTCGGCTGCGGGAGTCCAGCGGTGTGACCCGGGAGGGCGCCGGGTGGGAGATCCGCTCCTCCGAGTCGAAGATCAGTCGGATGGAGCTGGGCCGGGTCGGCTTCAAGGAACGCGACGTCTCCGACCTGCTCACCCTGTACGGCGTCAGCGACGAGGGGGAGCGCGAGGCGATGCTCAAGCTCGCGCGGGACGCCAACAGCCCCGGCTGGTGGCACCGTTACGGCGACGTGCTGCCGAGCTGGTTCCAGTCGTACCTGGGCCTGGAGGCGGCGGCGGCGTTGATCCGCAGCTACGAGGTGCAGTTCGTCCCCGGCCTGTTGCAGACCCGGGAGTACGCCCGGGCGGTCGTGCTGCTCGGGCACGGCGCGGCCGGCGCCGCCGAGATCGATCGCCGGGTGTCGTTGCGGATGCAGCGCCAGCAACTGCTGCGCCGGGACAACCCCCCGCTGCTCTGGGCCGTGGTGGACGAGGCGGCGCTGCGCCGCCCGATCGGCGGGCCCGAGGTGATGCGGGGCCAGCTCACCGCGCTCATCGAGGCGACCAAGTCGCCCACCATCCGACTCCAGGTCATCCCCTTCGCCGCCGGTGGTCACGCGGCGGCGGGCGGCGCCTTCACCATCCTGCGCTTCGGTGACCAGGAGTTGCCCGACATCGTCTACATCGAACAGCTGACCAGCGCCCTCTATCTGGACAAGCGCGACGACCTCGACAACTACGCCGTGGCCATGGAGCGGCTGTGCGTCGAGGCCGAGCCGCCGGAGCGTACGCCGGAGATCCTGGGCCGGCTGCTGGAGGAGACGTACCCGCAGTGACGGCCGGGGCCGGGGTGCCCCGCTGCTCCTGAACGCCGCCCATTCCGGCACTCCGGGGACGAACAGTCCCGGTCCGGGCACGCAGGGTGGTCGATCGGGCACTCGGCCGGGCAGACTGGTCTGGCCATGTCACCCTTCACGCCCACCCTCCGCCTCCACGACCGCTACGTCCTGCACGAGCGGATCGGTCTCGGCGGCATGTCCGAGGTGTGGCGCGCCGACGACGAGGTCCTCGGCCGCCCGGTGGCGATCAAGGTGCTCGCCGGGCAGCTCGCCGCCGATCCGCACCTGCGGGCCACCATCCAGCGCGAGGCCCGCGCGGCCGCCCGGCTGACCCACCCACACGTCACCCAGGTGTACGACTACGCCGAAGCGACCCTGGCCGGCGGCGTCGTCGTCCCGTACCTGGTGATGGAGCTGGTCGAGGGTCACAACCTGGCCGACCGACTGCGCTCCGGCCCGCTGCCCTGGCCGGAGGCGGTGCGCGTGGCCGGGCACATCGCCGCCGCGCTGGCCGCCGCGCACCGCATCGGCGTGGTGCACCGCGACGTGAAACCGGGCAACGTCATGCTCACCGACACCGGCGCCAAGGTGCTCGACTTCGGCATCGCCGCGCTCGGTGGGCTCGACAGCCAGTCCGGCGAGCCGCTGATGGGCACACCCGCGTACTTCGCCCCGGAGCGCCTCGCCGCCGGGCCGCCCGACCCGGCCAGCGACGTGTACGCCCTCGGCGCGCTGCTCTACCGCACGCTCACCGGGGAGGCGCCCCTGCCCGTGCAGAGCTGGGAAGACGCCCTCGAGGTGCACCGACGCGGCACACCGGCGCCGCCACTGCGAGTGGCCGGCCTGCCCGCCGACATCGCCGAGCTGACCCTCGCCTGCCTCGCCGCCGACCCGGCTCGTCGGCCCAGCGCGGCGCAACTCGCCCGCCGGTTCGGCGCCGGTCAGCCGGTCGAGCCGCCTACCGAGCTGCTGCGCATCGTCCCGCCGACCCCGGCGGCCCATCCGCCGACCCTGATCGACCGCTCGGCCGCCCGCCCGGCGCCGGTCACGGTCACGCCGGCGCGACGCCGATCGCGCCGACCGCTGGCGCTCGTCGTCGCGGCCGGTCTCGCCGTGCTGATCGGCCTCGGCGCGCTGCTCACCCAGGGCCTCGGCACACCCGATACGCCCGGGCCCGGGCAGGTCGCGGCCCCGCCGTCCACCTCCGCCCCGGCGCCCGCGCCGACTACGCGGTCACCGAAGCCACCGGCGTCGCCGTCGACCGCCAGCGCCGCGCCCCCGACCGTCGGCCAGCAGATACCGGCCAGCTTCCAGCAGGTCAGCGACGAGTTCGCGCAGGTCCTCGCTGCGGGGGTGGCCCGCGGCGACGTCGACCGGAGGACCGCCGAGGACCTTCGCGACGATCTCGCCGACGTGAACCGGCGGTCCCGGGACCGCGAGCGGCGCGTCGCCGACCTGCGGGACACGATCACCGAGCTGGTGGACCGTGGCCGGCTGCCGCGGCAGATCGGGATCCAGCTCGACGCGCTGCTGGACCAGATCCGCGGGCTGTCCGCCGGGCGCGCCGACAACTGAGACAAACGCCCCGGGGGCACCTGTCGTAGTCTCACCGGAATGACGACGAAGCAGACGCACCACCTCGCCGTGCCCGGCGTCGACCTGGTCTACGACGTCCGCGGTCCACTGCCCCCGGCCGGCGGGCGTCCCGCGCTGCTCATGATCGGTCAGCCGATGACGGCGGAGGGCTTCGACGCGCTCGCCCCGCACTTCACCGACCGCACTGTCGTCACGTACGACCCGCGCGGTCTCGGTCGCAGCACCCGCAGCGACGGCCGCACCGACCACACGCCACAGCAGCAGGCGGCCGACCTGCACCTGCTCATCGAGGCGCTCGACGCCGGCCCGGTGGACGTGTTCGCCAGCAGCGGCGGCGCGGTGACCGCGCTCGAACTCGTCGCGACCCACCCCGCTGACGTCGTCACGCTGGTGGCGCACGAGCCGCCGATCAACGCGGTGCTCCCGGACGCGGCGGCCGCCGAGCACGCTCGGAACGCCTTCAACGAGGCGTACCAGGCGAAGGGGTTCGGCGCCGGCATGGCCGCGTTCATCGCGATGACGTCGTGGCAGGGCGAGTTCACCGACGCCTACTTCGCCCAGCCCGCGCCCGACCCCGCGATGGTCGGCATGCCGACCGACGACGACGGCAGCCGCGACAATCCGCTGCTGTCGAAGAGTTCGTGGGCGATCACCGACTACCGCCCCGACGCGAGCGTGCTCACAGCGGCGTCGACCCGGATCGTGATCGCGGTCGGCGTGGAGTCGACGGGCACCTACACCGCGCGTACGGCTCTCGGCACGGCGGCGCTGCTCGGCCAGGAGGCCGTGGTGTTCCCGAGTCACCACGGCGGCTTCCTCGGCGGCGAGTTCGGGTACGCGGGCCAGCCCGAGGAGTTCGCCGCGCGGCTGCGCGAGGTCCTGGACGCCGACTGACGCCCGTCGTCTCGTCCGGACGGCTGATCCATCCGCGTACGTCGCTGGCATGATGGGCCGATGCGAACACGGCTGATCTTCGTGCGTCACGGTGAGTCGGTCCACCAGGTCGACGGGATCGTGGGCGGCCCGCACGGGTGCCGGGGGCTGACGTCGCTCGGCTACGACCAGGCCGACCGGCTGGCCACGCGGCTCGTCGACGACTACGCCGTCGAGGGGCCGGTGGCGGTGTACTCGTCCGTGCTGCGCCGCGCCGTCGAGACCGCGCAACCCATCGCCGCGGCGTTCGGCGTCCGGACGCTGGCCGACTGCGGCCTCTGCACCTGGCACACCCCGCCGTACGCCGACGGTCTGCCGGTGGCCCGCTTCCGTACCGAGCACGCGGTGCCCGGTGGGGGAGTGTTCCGGCCGTTCGAGGACGGCAACGAGAGCTGGGCCGAACTGGTGGTACGCGTCAGCCGCGCGATCATGGAGATCGCGCACCGGCACCGGGGCGGCACCGTGGTCCTGGTCGGCCACAGCGAGACCGTGGAGAGCGCCTTCCACGCGCTCGCCGCGCAGCCGATCTTCCGGGCGTTCGACCTGGATGTGCCCCCGGCGTCGATCAGCGAGTGGGTCACCGACCACGACACCGGCGGCTGGCCGCCGGCCCGCTGGACCCTGCGCCGCTTCGGCGACACCGTCCAGGGTCGGTTGGCGCTCTGACCCGTCCACCGCCACGCCGTCGGCGGTGACGTGCACGTCGGTCTCCACGTACCGCCCGGACAGGCCGCGCGTCAGTCGCGCAGGATCTGCTCGCGCAGGATCTGCTCGCGCAGGATCTGCTCGCGCAGGATCTGCTCGCGCAGGATTTCCGCGTGCCCGCAGTGCTGCGCCAGCTCCCGCAGCACGTGCAGGTAGACCCAGCGCAGCGGCAGCGGGCCGCGTCGGTTGCCCCGCAGCACGTCGTCCAGACCCAGCGACGCCGTCGCGCGGCGCGACGCCTCGCACGCCTCGCGGTGGGCCTGCTCGATGCTGGCGATCGTGTCGCCGTCGTCGAGGATGAACGACTCGTCCGGCGTCGACGGGATGCCGATCTCGGCGCGCGACCGGCACGTGACGGCCTCGTCGAACCACACCTTCTCGACGAAGGCCGCGTGCTTCACCAGACCCAGCAGCGTCGTCCGCGACGGCACCAGGGAGCGGCGTGCCTGCTCCTCGGTCAGCCCCTCCAGGGCGTCGTCGAGAGCGCGGCGATGCTCGTCGATGAAGGCCTCGAACTGCGCCTTGGCTGGCTGATCGACAACACCGTCGGCGAAGGTCGGCGGGAAGATGGTCATGGACCGAAGCATGCCAAGGCCGTCGCCCGGGAACAACCATGGCACGGTGCATGCGCCGAAGGAGCCCCGGGAGCGGTGGAAGGACCGCAGCCGTGCCGGTACGACGCACCACGCCGGTGACCGTCGATGTCCTCAGTAGATCGTCGCCGCCGCCCACTCGCCCGGCGTCGTGCCCGCCCGGGCGGCCACCTCGGCCCGCGGCGTCCACACGGCCGACCGGCCCGCCGCCTCGGTGTAGCCGCCGCCGGCGGACCCGGCGAAGCTTGCCACCGCCACCCAGACCCGGTGCGCCGTGGCGATCCGGTGTGCCCGCTCGTCCGGGACGGCGGCGTCGTGCGCCGACTCCAGCACGCCCGCCGCGTACACGTCGATCCCGTGCGCGGCCGTGCGCCGCGCGTGCGCGGCGACGCCGGTGTCCTTGCAGACCGCCAGCCCGATCCGCCACCCGTCCACGTCGAGCACGCCCGGTGTCTCGCCCGGCCGGAACCGCTGGGCCTCGACGCCGCCCAGAAACTTCTTCCGGTACGCCACGGTCGCCCCGTCGCCGGTCACCGCCAGCACCCCGATGTGGTCACCGGCCACCGGCGCGCCGGCCAGCGCCAGCGTGCCCGCCTCGGCGCACGCGTCGACCAGCGGCGTCAACCGCGGGTCGTCCACCGGCACGGTCGGGCCCCGCAACTCGTACCCCGTCAGTGACAGCTCCGGGAAGACCACCACCCGGGCGCGCGCCGCGCGGACCGCGTCGGCGTGCGCCCGCGCGTTCTGTGCGACAGCCAGGGGTACGCACGGCGGCTGCGCCACCGCGAGCCGCAGCGGGGTGCGGTTTTCCGCACCCCCGCCGCTGGGGGCGACCCACGGGGTCGAAGGGTCCGCCTCATGGGCGATTCTCAGGATCGGTTCGTAGCGTGGGGACCAGATTCGAACGTCGCACGCCGTCCTCGCCACCGGAACCACCGCCGCCGTGGCCGAACCGCCCGAAGGCGGAATCGTCGGCTACGTCAGCGATCTGGTGGAACGGCTCGGCGGGCCGGGCGCGGACCGTTCCGCCGCAAGGCAGGACTACCAACCGTGTGCTTGCCAAAGCGCACTGAGAGGTAACGGCACACACACCAACGCCGCTGTCGCCCAGCGGTTGCACGTGTCGTAGAGCGTCGTGGAGAAGCACGTCAACGCCATCTCGACAAGCTCGGACTCGCCCACGCGTCGGGTTGCAGCCGCCGTATCCTCGCGGTCCTGCGCTACCTGGGCACGCCCTAGAGGGCCCTGGAGGCCGGTGATGTCCCGGTCGATCGAGCCGTGCGGTATCGGCCGGTTCCGGGTGGATCGTCACCCGCCGGCACGCTCCGGGCTGCGAGGGTGGTGGGCCATGGGCGTGATGTCCGGTTGCCGGCAGCAATGGGCTGTGACCGGGCGCATCCCCGGGCCGGAATCGTGGCGGGGCCGGGGTCGTTACACACCCTGACGATCGCAGGACCACGGCCACCCCGCCCGGTCAACCGGGATGGGAATGGCCGGCCCAGCCGGGTCGTTGCAGACCCCCGAACGACCGTGGGCCCGCCCCCCGGGTCCGCTACCTGGCCCCGGTGAGGGCCCGGGAATGACCCCGGACCGGCGGTCGTTACACACGGTCCCGGCGCCGCGAGCGACCCCCTCGCCCGTAGGCAGCCGCCCCCGGCACCGACCCAAAGGGTGCCGCACCGAAGACGTTCTCCTGTTTGTGCAGCGCCGGACGAGGTGCTCACATCCGCGTCACCGTTCCCGTGTGGTGAGGCGGGTGTTTCCTACCCCCGAAGGAGCTACCCCCCATGAACACGACCTTCCGTAAGAGCATGCTGTCCGTTGCCGGTCTCGCGTTCGCCGGTGGTGTCTTCGCCGGCCCGATCGCTCATGTCGCCGCCCCGAGCACGGACGCCCGTCCGGTCGCCGTGGTGCAGGCCGACAAGCCCGACACGAGCAAGCTGATCCCGCACGGTACCCAGGGTGTCCAGTCGCACATCGACCTGAACGACGAGCAGACCGCCAACGCCAAGGCGATCATCGCGGCGACGAAGAAGGCGGGCCTGCCCGAGCGGGCCGCGGTCATCTCGATCGCCACGAGCCTGCAGGAGTCGAAGCTGGAGAACCTGGGTCACCTCGGTGACGCCAACGACCACGATTCGCTGGGTCTGTTCCAGCAGCGCCCGTCCAGTGGTTGGGGCACGCCGGAGCAGATCACCGACCCGGAGTACTCGACGACGGCGTTCCTCAAGGGCCTCAAGCAGGTCGACGGCTGGCAGGACATGCCGCTGACCGACGCCGCCCAGACCGTGCAGGTGTCGGCGTACCCGGACGCGTACGCCCAGTGGGAGCAGCAGGCCGCCGACCTGGTTGGCCAGTACTGGAACAGCTGACCCACCGCACGACCCGACCGATGGCCGGCGCCCCCCGGGTGCCGGCCATCGGCATCTCCACCCACCCACCCACCGGCCTCGCCGGAACGGGACCTCGCGCCGGAGCGGGAACACCGGGAGGCATCGGCTGGTTGTGAACCAGTGTCGGTGTGATTCAGTGTCCCCGGGCCGCACCTACATAGCCCTCGCGGAATACCGTTCGGCTGGAGCCGCGTCGCGCCACTCGCCGAGAGGCGACCTGCACACCGACACCGGCGCCGCCCCCGACCACCTGGTCGGGGGCGGCGCTTTCTGTGCCCACCGGGCACGACGGCCCGCCCTCGGTCGCGGCACACTGTGCTGGTGACTGGCGCGCAGATCTGGTCGGAGCAGTCGGGGCTGCTCGTACTGCCGAGCGGGGCGGCGGTGCGTGGACGCCGCATCGCCGCGACCGCCTCGCCGGCCGACTTCGCCCTCCTGTTGGCACCCGGCCCCGAGCCGGCCTGGCCATCACGGCGGATCAGGTGGCCCGACTTCTGGATCCCGCTCGATCGGGCGGACGCACTCGGCGCGTTGCGCGCGGCGCTGCAGAGGGCACGCGACGGCGAACGCGTCGAGGTGGCCTGCCGGGGCGGGGTCGGCCGGACGGGAACCGCGTTGGCCGCGCTGGCGATCCTCGACGGCCTGCCGGCCGAGCGGGCGGTGCCCTGGGTCCGGGCGGGCTACCACCCGAAGGCGATCGAGACGCCCTGGCAGCGGCGCTGGCTGCGCCGCGTTGCCTGACCACCGGCGTCCCCGGCCACGCGACCGTGCCGGCGACACGGCTGGGGCCGCACCCCGGGAGATCATGGCGGCGGTGCACCGGGGCGACGTGCCGGCGGGCCCTGGCGGCGCTCGACGGTGGTTATTGACCCGTAAGGCAAATAGTTGATGGTCAGGAGGCGGCGTAGCGGACTTCGGGCTTGCGGAACAAGGATTT
>NZ_JBNCKT010000138.1:0-12030 GCF_049841675.1 Micromonospora sp. DT4 | reverse complement strand
GGGCGATGGCCCGACAGTCACCGGTGCACTCGAACCCCGATCGGCCCGAGTGAGACAAGGGTGCACCAATGAGCGGTACGAGAGGACAGAGGATGGAGATGGTCTTGGAGGCCGACCGGCTGGGCAAGCGGTACGGCAGAACGTGGGCACTACGGGACTGTTCGCTGCACCTTCCGGCCGGCCGGATCGCCGCGCTGGTCGGGCCCAATGGCGCGGGCAAGAGCACGTTGCTGCACCTGGCCGTCGGGCTACTCAAGCCGGACGAGGGCGCGGTACGGGTGTTCGGCAGGTCGCCGTACGGCGACACTGATGGGCTGGCCGACATCGGGTTCGTCGCCCAGGACACGCCGCTGTACCGGGACTTCACCGCCGCCGAGCTGGTCATCGCCGGAGGCAAGCTGAACAGGAGGTGGGACGAGGCGCTGGCCCGGACCCGGTTGGCGCAGCTCGGGATACCGCCCGACAAGCCGGTCGGCAAACTCTCCGGCGGGCAACGGGCCCAGGTGGCGCTCGCCCTCGCGCTGGCCAAACAACCCCGGCTGCTGCTGCTCGACGAGCCGGTTGCCAGCCTCGATCCGCTGGCCCGGCGGGAGTTCCTCCAGTCGCTGATGGGCAGCGTGGCGGACTCCGGGACCACCGTTCTGCTCTCCTCGCACCTGCTGGCCGACCTGGAGCGCGTCTGCGACTACCTGATCGTGCTCAACGCCGCCCAGGTGCAGCTCACCGGCTCGGTCGACGACCTGGTGGCCGCGCACCGGCAGCTCGTCGGCCCGCGGCACGACGGCGGTCCGATCGGGGGCGTCGCGCACGTGGTCCGGGCCAGCCACACCGACCGGCAGTCCACGCTGTTGGTGCGCACCGACGGCCCCGTCACCGACCCCGCCTGGACGGTGCGCGAGGTCAGCCTGGAGGACGTCGTCCTGGCGTACCTGGCGGACGGCGTCGCGCAGACCAGTCACAGCGAGTGGGGGGTGGCGGCATGATCTGGCTGACCTGGCGGCAACACCGCAAGCTGGCGTTCTACACCCTGCTGGGATTCCTGGTGCTCGCCGCCGTGCTGGTGCCGATCGGCCTGTCGATGCGGCACACCTTCGCCGACCTCGGGTTGGCGGAGTGTCTACGCCCGTCCGCCCTCAGCGAGGCTGCCGCACAGACCTGTGACGTGGGCCTGCGCCGTTTCAGCGACCGGTACGACAGTTTGAACCTGGTGGCGGTGCTGCTGATCACCCTGCCGGTGCTGGTCGGCCTGTTCTGGGGCGCACCGCTGGTTGCTCGCGAGGTGGAGCAGGGTACGCACCGGTTCGTCTGGACCCAGGGCGTCGGCCGCACCCGCTGGGCGCTGGTGAAGTTCGGGCTGGTCGGTGGTGCTGTCGTGCTCCTCGCGGTCGGCTACGGACTGGGCATGTCGTGGTGGGTCGAACCGCTCACCCAGGCCGCGCACGAGGGCCGACTCGGCGTGATCGTCTTCGACCTGCAGGGCACCGTGCCGATCGGCTACACCCTCTTCGCCGTGGCGCTCGGCATCTTCGCCGGCACCATCTTCAAGCGGATGCTGCCCGCCATGGGCATCACCCTGGCCGGGTTCATCGGCGTACGGGCGGCGGTGGAGATCCTGGCCCGACCGCACTACCAGCCCGCCCGCACCCAGACCTTCCCGATCGAGGGGCCTGGGATTCCAGAGGGAGACCGGGGCAACTGGGTTCTCGCCGTGGGAATCCGCGACGCCGACGGAACGATGGTCGCGGAGAACACCCGGATCCAGTGCCCGCCGGGTGGCAAGGGCCCGGACGGCCGAGCCTGCGGCGCCGACCTGGGTCTCGGGCCGGGCGCGTACAACTGGGAGATGTACCAGCCGGCGGACCGGTTCTGGTTGTTCCAGAGCATCGAGACGGGCATCTTCGTCGCCCTCGCCGTGCTCCTGCTCTACCTCGCCGTCCGTCGGGTCCGCCGGATCGCGTAATCGGGGCGGGTGATCGCCGAAGCCACGGGGGCCTCGGCGATCACCCATCCATCCCGACGCTGGTCGACTCGATCGTTGGCGGCTCAGCAGCACGACGGCCGGCGTGTCGAGCCGCTCAGCCGCCAACGATCACCGATTACGCCGGCCTCAGCGGCCCAACCGCCGGTACCGGGCGACCGAGAGCGGCAGGAAGATCCCCTAGACCGGCTCGGCGGGACCCGACGGACCGGCGACGCCGACGTTGAGCGGATCGGCCAGCAGCTTGTCGAAGGCCAGCTCGGCGGCGCCGATCAGGACGGCGTCACGGCCGAGCGCCGCCGCGCGCAGCCGCAGGTGCTCACGGGAGGCCGGCAGCGGCATGGCGTCCAGCCGCCGCCGCACCGTGTCCGCGCCGGCGATGTAGATGTCGCGCAGCGAGCCACCGAACACCACGGCGTCGGGATTGACCACGTTCACCAGATTGGCGACGCCGAAGCCGAGCCAGTCGGCGACCTGCTCGACGGCGGCGAGGGCGGTCGGGTCGCCGTCCGCCGCCGCGCGCAGGACATCGGCCACGGCCGCGCGGTCGTCGGGGTCGCGGCCGGCGTGCCGCAGCAGCGCGACCTCGGAGATCTCGGTCTCCCAGCAGCCGCGGGAGCCACACCCGCACGGCAGGCCGTTCGGGTTGACCACCATGTGACCGACCTTGCCGCTGTGGCCCCGGTGACCGACCATCAGCCGGCCACCGACCACGATGCCGGCGCTGATGCCCAGGTCGCCGTGCAGGTAGATGAGGTCGTCGATGCCGGGTGCCACGCCCCGGATGTGCTCGGCCAGGCCCGCGATGTCGGCCAGGTCCCCGGCCACGAATCCGGGACAGGCGGTGAGCTCGGCCTCGAGCACCGCGCTGAGGCCCTCTTCGACGCCGACGATCCGCAGCCCGCCGTCGGCGTCGCGGGTGGTGTCGGTGACGGCGACCGCTCCCCCGACCAGCAGCGCGTCGGGGGCGACGGTGCGCTCCATTCCGCGGACGAGGTCGGCCAGCGGGCGGACGGCGTCGATGGCCGACATGCCGCCGGGACGAGGTACCTCTCGCAGGTCGAGGATGCGACCGCCGAGGCCGATTAGCGCCGCCCGCAGCCGGTCCGCGTCGATGCTGAGCGCGTGCGCGTAGACCCGGTCGGAGCGGGGGCTGACCACGAGGGAGGGACGGCCGGCGCGGCGACCCGTGGTTGGCGCCTCCTCGGTGACGAGACCGCTGGCGGTCAGGTCGGCGGCGAGGGCGCCGATGGTGCTGCGGTTGAGGCCGAGACGGCTGGTCAGCTCGGCCCGCGACGTCGGCCCGTGCAGGTGCACGTACCGCAGTACGGCGCCGAGGTTCTGCCGTCGGATCTCCTCCTGGCTGGCGCCGGGGACCGGAGGCAGCGGAATGTCGAGGTTACGACCGACGCCGGTTGGCCTGGACCGGACTGGTGCCGCCACGGTCAGACCTCCTTCCGGGTCGATGCCGGGTGAACGACGAGGCACGGACGCCGATGGGTCCCGGAAGAGGAGACCCGGGACCCATCGGCGTTGCTGCCTACCGCGCGGTGATTACTTGGTGAGCGGCGCGAGCTTCGGGTCGCTGGCGTACGCCTCGACCACGTTCGCCTTGGTGACGGCGACCGGCGGGAGCAGGAACGTGTCGACGACCTTGCTGCCGTTGTTGTAGGACTTGGTGTCGTTCACCTGCGGGGTGTTACCGGCCTGGAGAGCCTTGACCATGTTGATGGTCTCCTTCACCAGGTTGCGGGTGTCCTTGTTGATCGTCATGTACTGCTCACCCTTGACGATCGACTTGACCGACTCCACCTCGGAGTCCTGACCGGTGACCACCGGGGTCGGCTTGCCAGCGCCCTTGACCGAGGTCAGAATCGCGCGGGCCAGGGTGTCGTTCGGGGAGAGGACGCCGTCCAGCTCCTTGCTGCCGTAGGTCGAGGTCAGCAGCTGGTCCATGCGGGCCTGCGCACCCTCGGCCTTCCAGCCCTGGATGGCGGTCTGCTTGACGTCCTTCTGACCCGAGGCGATGACGACGTTGCCCTTGTCGATCTCCGGCTTGAGCACGTCCATCGCGCCGTTGAAGAAGACACCGGCGTTGTTGTCGTCCGGCGAACCGGAGAACAGCTCGACGTTGTACGGGCCGTTCGGCTTCTTGGCCTTCATGCCGTCCAGCAGGGCCTGGCCCTGGAACTGGCCGACCTTGAAGTTGTCGAACGCGACGTAGTAGTCGAGGTCCGGCGTGTTGGTGATGAGCCGGTCGTACGCGATCACCTTGGCGCCGGCGGCGTGGGCGGCCGCGACCTGGGTCGCCAGCTGCGCGGCGTCGGTCGCGCCGATGACGATGACCTTGGCGCCCTTGGTGGTCATGGCGGTGATCTGGGCCTGCTGGTCGGCGACCGTGGTCGACGCGCCGGCGTACTGCACGTCAGCCTGGAAACCGGACTCCTTGAGACCCTTGGTGAACAGGTCACCGGCGAGGACCCAGTTCTCCGAGGTCTTGGCCGGCAGGGCGACACCGATCAGGGAGTTCGCCGCGAAGCCCTTGGCGTCGCCGCCACCCGAGCTGCCGGAGTCGCCGTCGCGGCCGGAGCCGCAGCCGGCCAGGGCCAGCATGGCGGCGGCACTGATGGCCACCACCGACGTACCGAAGATTCTACGCATGGTGAGGACTTGCCCTTCTGGATGTGAGACGGGTGGAGAGGTTGGTGGCCGTCAGCCGGACACCGCTGCCTTGGCGGGCTCGCGCTCCGCGTCCGGCGGTGAGGCGGGTGGGGTGGAGCCCTCGCGGTGGAACGGCCGCATCAGGCTCCCGATGATGGAGAAGCGCCCCTGGCTCTTGTTGTAGACGTCGATCGCGACGGCCAGCAGCAGGACCAGGCCCTTGATGATCTGGACCTGGTCGGTGCCGACGCCCATCAGTTGCAGGCCGTTGTTGAGTACGGCCATGACGAGGCCACCGACGATCGAGCCGCTGATGGTGCCGATACCGCCGGAGACGGCCGCGCCACCGATGAAGACAGCGGCGATGGCGTCCAGCTCCCAGCCGTTGCCGTCCTGCGGCCCGGAGGCCGCCGAGCGGGCCACGAAGATCATGCCGGCCAGCGCGGCCAGGACGGACATGTTCATCATGACGAAGAAGTTGACCCGCTTGAGCTTCACGCCGGACAGCTCGGCCGCCCGGGAGTTGCCGCCCACCGCGTAGATGTGCCGACCGCCGGCAGTGTTGCGGGTGTAGAAGGAGTACGCGATGACCAGCGCCACCAGGATGATGCCCGAGATCGGGAAGCTGGTGCCGACGCGACCACTGGCGAAGCGCAGCGCCGCGAAGGCGATCGCGCCGACCATGACGGCCATCCGCAGGATCGAGATCCACATCGGGGCCGGATCGGCGTCCATCTCCCGGCGGGTCTTGCGGGCCTGAAGCTCGCGCCACACGACGGCCACCGCGGCGGCCAGGCCGAGCAGCAGCGTCGCGTTGTTGTAGCCGGTGTTCGGCCCGAACTCGGGCAGGAAGCCGGCGCCGATCTTCCGGAAGCCCTCCGGCACCGGGATCGTGTTGGCGTTACCGATGAACTGGTTGCCGCCGCGGAACAGCAGCATGCCGGCCAGCGTGACGATGAACGCCGGCACCCCGATGTACGCCACCCAGAAGCCCTGCCAGGCGCCGATGATCGCGCCGATCGCGAGGCCGAACAGGATGGCGAGGGGCCAGGGCAGGTCCCACTCGGCCATCGACTTGGCGACCAGGATGCCCGCGAAGGCGGCGACCGAGCCGACCGACAGGTCGATGTGCCCGGCGACGATCACCATGAGCATGCCGATGGCCAGGATCAGGATGTACGAGTTCTGCTGGAACAGCGCGATCAGGTTGTCCGACCGCAGGGTGAGACCGTCGGTCAGGATCTGGAACAGGACGACGATCGCCACCAGGGTGAAGATCATCCCGAACTGGCGGGCGTTGGAGGTCGTACCTCCAAACAGGTTCTTCTGAAGGTCCTTGATACGGCTCATCGGGTGGCCAACTTCTTCGTCGAGGTCATCTGCTTCATGAGGGTCTCCGGGCCCGCGTCCGCCCGAGCGATCTCGCCCGTGATGGCGCCTTCGAACACGGTGTAGATGCGGTCGCAGAGCCCGATCAGCTCAGGCAGTTCCGAGGAGATGACGATGACGCCCTTCCCCTCGTCGGCGAGCCGCTGGATGATGCCGTAGATCTCGTACTTGGCGCCCACGTCGATACCGCGGGTCGGTTCGTCGAGGATCAACAGGTCCGGGTCGGTGAACATCCACTTGGCCAGGACGACCTTCTGCTGGTTGCCACCGGAGAGCTTGGAAACGCCCTCGTCGACCGTCGGCGCCTTGGTCCGCAACTCCTTGCGGTACGCCTCGGCCGCCTGGTACTCCTCGACCTCGTTCAGCACGCCGTGGTGCGAGATCTTGGACAGCTTGGCGGCCACCGTCGACGTCTTGATGTCGTCGAGCAGGTTGAGGCCGATCGCCTTGCGGTCCTCGCTGACGTACGCGAGCCCGTTGTCGATGGCGTCCGCCACCGACTTCAGGACGATCTCCTTGCCGTCCTTGATGATCGTTCCCGACTCGTACACCCCGTAGGAGCGGCCGAAGACGCTCATCGCGAGTTCGGTACGGCCCGCGCCCATGAGGCCGGCGAAGCCGACGATCTCGCCGCGGCGCACCACGAAGCTCTCGTTCTTGCAGACCTGTCGCTCGGCGGAGATCGGGTGCCGGACGTTCCAGTTGCGGACCTCGAAGAAGACCTCGCCGATCTTCGGGGTGTGGTCCGGGAAACGGCTGCTCAGCTCGCGACCGACCATACCCCGCACGATCCGGTCCTCGTCGACCCCGTCCGCCTTGACGTCGAGGGTCTCCACGGTCCGGCCGTCGCGCAGGATGGTGATGTGGTCGGCGATCGCCTCGATCTCGTTCAGCTTGTGCGAGATCATGATCGAGGTGATGCCGCGGGAGCGGAAGCCGCGCAGCAGGTCCAGCAGGTGCCGGGAGTCGGCCTCGTTCAGCGCGGCCGTCGGCTCGTCCAGGATGAGCAGCTTCACGTCCTTGGCGAACGCCTTCGCGATCTCCACGAGCTGCTGCTTACCGACGCCGATGTCCTTGACCAGGGTGTCCGGGTCTTCTTCCAGACCGACCCGGGCCATCAGGTCCAGCGCCATCCGGTTCCCGGCCTTCCAGTCGATCGCGCCCCGCTTGCGCGGTTCGTTACCGAGGAAGATGTTCTCGGCGATCGACATCCCGGGAATGAGCGCGAGCTCCTGGTGGATGATCACAATTCCGGCGCTCTCGCTCGCCCGGATGTCGGAGAACTTGCTCTCCGACCCCTGGTAGACGATCTGGCCGTCGTAGCTGCCGTACGGGTAGACCCCGCTGAGCACCTTCATCAGCGTGGACTTGCCCGCCCCGTTCTCGCCGCAGATGGCATGGATCTCGCCGGCGCGAACCACCAGGTTGACGTCGGAGAGGGCCTTGACTCCGGGGAACTCCTTGGTGATGGAACGCATCTCAAGGAGGATCGGCACGTCGCTCATCGCTCGTACCACCTCGCCAACGTCATCGGTTGCCTCCGGAAGGTTGAACCTTCACTTGGTTTTGTTGTCGACGGCAACGTATTGCGGTGACCAGGCCATCCGCAAGGCGAGGGAGTGTTGAAAATGTAACAATCCGGCAATATAGACGAAGCAGAGTATTTGCCCGTCACAGCCGCTTCAATACTCGCTGATGCACCATGGCCTGCTTCTGGCAACGTTGTCAAATTCTGGGCGGCGGGCCGATCGGCCCCGATCATCGCCAACAGGCCCGCCACCAGGCACGATCCACGGCGGCTGGTACGGATATCGGTGGACCTCCACCGCAGCGCCATCGAACGATCATGATCAAGCCGCGCCACCGCCGCCACGTCAAGGATGCCCCGACCACCCGCGGCCCGCGATGTGACCCACGCCTCCACCGGACGACGGGATCGACGGCTGTCGTCACATCACTTCCACCATCAGGGGCCGATCGGCGACTTGACGTCCGCTTGGTCCGGGTCGAGCCCGAGCCGACCGGTCAGCTCGGGCGCAGCACCGCCTTGATCACCCCGTCCTCCCGACGGTCGAAGCTGCGGTACAGCTCCGGCGCGCAGCTGGCCCACCGGCACGGTTACGACGTGCTGCTGGACGCCGCCGCGTTCGCCGCGACGAACCGGTTGGACCTGCGCCGTCCGACCCGACTTCGTCTGTCTGAGCTGGTAAAAGCTCTTCGGCTACCCGACCGGCGTCGGTGCCCTGCTGGCGCGCCGTGACGCGCTGGCCCGGCTGCGCCGTCCGTGGTTCTCCGGTGGCACCATCCGCGCGGTCAGGGTGCAGGGCGACTGGCACCGCTCGATGGACGACGAGTCGGCCTTCGAGGACGGCACGCTCAACTTCCTGAGCATCCCGGACGTGGAGTTCGGGCTGCGGTGGCTCGACTCGATCGGCGTGGACCTCGTGCACAGCCGGGTCAGCCTGCTCACCGACTGGTTGCTGGGCCACCTGACGGCGCTGCGGCATCGCACCGGCCAACCGCTGGCGCGGGTCTACGGGCCAAGCACGGGCGAGGGCCGGGGCGCGACCGTGACGTTCAACGTCCTGCGCCCCGACGGCGCCCCGGTGGACGAGCGGCTCGTCGCCGGAAAGCCGCCGCGGCCGGTTTCTCCCTGCGTACCGGGTGCTTCTGCAATCCGGGCGCGGGCGAGGGTGCGTTCGGGATCACCCGGCAGACGCTGCGGCGACGTCTGCTCGCCCAGATCGGCACGATCGACGAGTACCTCGACGCGCTGCGGCTGCCGACCGGCGGCGCGGTCCGCGTCTCGTTCGGTCTGGCGTCCACGGCGGCCGATGCCGAACGCTTCGTCGCCTTCGTGGAGTCGTCCTACCTGGGCCGGGACGGCGTTGCCGGACCGCCGCTGCCGCCCCGGCTACGGTGCTGACACGCCCACGGGCTAGCCGACCTGGGCCACCGGCGCCGGACGGTGCTTGATCTCCTCCATGAACGCGAACCGGACGGTCAGGTCGGCGAGCGTCGCCCCCTCCCGCCAGGCCGAGGCCACCTGGGCGACCTGGACCAGGTCCATGCAGTCGCCACGCGCCAGCACCTCGCCCGACGACCGGAGGTCGATCATGAAGTAGCGGGCCTGCGAGCCCAGCCCGACGCACACCACACCCTCGTCGGAGTGCAGCTCGGCGCTGGTGAACCGGCCGCGCCCCCGCTCGGGAGCGGTCACCCGGCCGATGTCGAGCAGGTGGCGGGCAGCGGTCTCGATGAGCGCGGGGGCGAGGCCACCCCGCTCGACCAGGTCCGGGTAGAGGCGCACACCCAGCGCCGTCGACGCGTCGCTCATGACTGACTCCCACTTCCTTGTGACAGAGACCAGCAGCACGCAGGTTACGGGGAGGTTTCCTGCGGACCTCGTCATCCTGTCCCGCGTGGACGCTCCACGGCAATAGGAAGGGTCGATTCGACCGCTATCGAGGGATGCGGTCAGGCGGTAACGGACCCTCACGGCATTGGAAACACCCTCGCCTCCCTCGCCCTCCCGGGACAGTCCGACCGGGCCGAGGCCGCCATCGGCCCGCTCACCTGGGAGGACGAGTTCAACGCCCCGGCCGGAACGCCCGTCGACCAGAACAAGTGGCGCTTCGACATCGGCTGCGGCTGGGGCAACACCGAGCGGCAGTACCACACCGACAGCACCAGCAACGCCGTACACGACGGTCAGGGCAACCTCGTCATCACGGCCCGCCGGGAGAACCCCGCCAACTACCAGTGCCACTACGGCCGCTGCGAGTACCCCTCCGCCCGACTGCTGACCGCCGCGACCTTCACCCAGACGTACGGCCGCTTCGAGGCCCGCATCAAGATCCCGCGCGGCCAGGGCATCTGGGCATCTGGCCGGCGTTCTGGATGCTCGGCACCGGCGGGTGGCCCGACGCCCGGCACCACGCGGCTCCGGGGAGCGCAGAGCGGGCGCTGCATCGACATCCCGAGCGCCAACCCGGTGGAGGGCGCCAAGCTACAGATCTGGGACTGCAACACGACCGCGGCGCAGGCGTGGACCTTCGCCTCCGACGGGACCGTCCGGTCCCGCTTCTGACGAGACCGGCGTGATCGGGTGGGCCGTCCGACGGACGGCTCACCCGCTCGTGCGGCATCTCACCCCACGGCGGTCCACCTCGATTCGGTCGGGCAACCACACTGTGACCGCTATGTTCGGCTTAGTCCGAATAGCCGTTATGGGAGTGAGCCCATGTCGCACCACCTCGACACCCCCCTTGCCGCCCAGGGCGGCCAGCTCTACATCGACGACCTGTACGTCTTCGACGGTGACCGCACCACCGTGTTCGTCATGGACGTCAACAGCTCGGTGACCAAGGCCGACATCAAGCGCGGCTTCCACGCCGAGGCCCGCTACGAGTTCAAGATTCACTTCAACGGCTCGGACATGGAGGAGCTGACCTACCGATTCGCGTTCGGTGAGCCGGACGGCACCGCCACCCAGACCCTGGAGCTGTACGAACTCACCGGCGCGGACGCCCGTGACGACGCCGCTATGGGCACTCCCATCGCCCAGGGCAGGACCGGCGAGGTGACGACCGGGCAGCGCGTCCGGATCTGGGCGGGCCGGATCGCCGACCCGTTCTACATCGACCTCGACGAACTCAACACCATCAACGGCGCGGTCAAGAACGGCGCGAAGGTGGACCGCTCGGCGTGGCGGGCAGACCAGGCCAAGAACAGCTTCGCCGGCACCACCGTCGAGTCGATCGTCCTGGAGGTCTCCCACGACGAGCCGCTGCTGCGCGAGGGCACCGAGATCGGCGTCTGGTGTCGAACCCTGCTCGCCACCGACGCGGGCGGATGGCGGCAGATCAACCGCGCCGGTCACCCCATGATGTGGCCCGTTTTCTGGCCGCACGACACCGACTTCTCGGACCCGGCGAACTTCCGGCACCCCAGCCAGGACCTACCCGAGGACGGGGAGGGGATCGCCAAGGCGGTCGCCGGGGTCGTCGCGGCGAACGGCACCGCGCCGGACCCCCAGGCGTACGGCTGGAGCGTCGCCCGGGTGCTCTACCCCGATGTGCTGTCGTACACGGTGGGCACGGCCGCGAACTACGGCTTCGCGGTCCACAACGGGCGCACCATGGCCGACAACGCCCCCGAGGTGATGTTCTCCCTGATTCTCAACACCGGTACGACGTCGGGCCTCACCGCCGACGTCACGAAGTCGGCTCGCGCCGACGCGTTCCCGTACGTGGTGCCGGCCTGATCACTGACCGAACCCCGGCCGGGTGACAGCGGTTCTTTTGACCGTTTCATGCAGTTTCGCGCAGTTATTCTCTGACTCGCATCCGTTGGGCGATTCAGATAGGAGACTTGATGCGCAGGAAACTTCTCGCGGGCGTGGCCGGCATCGCCGCCACCCTCGCTCTCGCCGGACCGGCCGTCGCCGACACGACGGGCGACACGATCGTGACCCTCACCGTCGACGCCGCTGGTGGTCTCTCGATCACGGTACCGGCGACGGCGAACATCGGGCACGGCGTGGAGGGGTCGACCGTCACCGGTCAACTCGGCCCGGTCACCGTGCTGGACCAGCGCGGTTCGCTCACCCCGAACTGGACCACCACCGTCATCTCCACCGACTTCACCACGGGCGGCGGCACGTCCGGGGAGACGATCCCGAACATCAACGTCCTGTACTGGTCCGGTCCCGCGACGGCGACCGCCGGTGGGGGAACGTTCACTCCGGGGCAGCCCACCGCCGCCCATCAGGTGATCATCAACGTACCGCGCACGGCGATGAGCCACACCGGTGGGACAGGCAACAACTTCGCCACCTGGAACCCCACGCTGTCGGTGAACATTCCGGTCGGCACCGTCCAGGGTGTCTACACGGGGACGGTGACGCATTCGGTGTTCTAAGAACGACCGGCAATAGGCGTCACTTGAGTCGGCGGGTTGTCGGTCGGGTGTCCCAGCGATAGAGCGTGCGGGCTCGGTGG
>NZ_JBNCKT010000137.1:0-12128 GCF_049841675.1 Micromonospora sp. DT4 | reverse complement strand
ATCCACCCGTCGGCAAAACCCAACACCTCAAACAAACAGCAGACTCTAAACCACAACAAAAGGTTTAATCGCAAGCTGAGAGGGACGGCGTGTCACGCGGGCCGCAGCACCCGCACCCGGCGCGGCGACGGGTCCACCGACGGTTCGGTGGTGGGCACCGGGTAGTCGGCCAGCACCAGCAGCCCGTCGGCCGGCAGGTGCCCCCGACCGGGGTCCCCGACCAGCACCTCGGCGCCGGAGGCGACGACCCGTCGCAGGAACGGCAGCATCCTTGCGGCCATCGCGCGGCTGTAGAACACGTCGCCGGCGACCACCAGGTCCGCGTCGGCGACGCCGCCGTCGAGCAGGTCGTCGCCGCTGGTGTCGACGGTGACCCGGTTGGCACGCGCGTTGACAGTGACGGCAGCCACGGCGTACGGGTCGATGTCGTTGGCGACGACGTCGGCCGCGCCGGCCAGCGCGGCGGCGATGGCCACCAGCCCCGACCCGGCGGCGACGTCGAGTACACGACGTCCGGCAGCCAGCTCCGGGTGGTCCAGCAGGTGCCGGGCCAGGGCCTGGCCACCGGGCCAGGCGGAGGCCCAGTACGGCGGCGACAGGGGGTGCCCGGCGAACGCCTCCATCCGGGCCCACCACACGATCGCGTCCTCGGCGAGGTGCAGCCGTACCTCCGGGACGAACGGGGTGGGCACCAGTCGGAGCCGGTCCAGGCCGGTGCCGGGCGCGTCGATCTCGCGCTCCAGCTCGGACAGCGCGGTGGCTGCGGCACCCCTCATCGGCGCAAGCATGCCGCACGACGGTGGGGTCGGGGTGGCTTTGGCACACGGCCGACGCGCAGTATTCATCTGAGTTCGAGTAAACACCTACGGCACTTCGGCCGGCAGATCGGGGGTTTGCCCGCTACTGTCGAACAGGTACGGGCGACCATCGGCCTAGAGGCCGGTGGTCCGCCGCTTTGAACAGGGAGAGATGCATGGCAACCGGCACGGTTAAGTGGTTCAACTCGGAAAAGGGCTTCGGCTTCATCGAGCAGGACGGTGGAGGGCCGGACGTGTTCGTCCACTACTCCGCCATCGCTTCGAGCGGTTACCGGGAGCTCAACGAGGGCCAGAAGGTCGAGTTCGAGGTGACCCAGGGGCAGAAGGGCCCGCAGGCGGACAACGTCCGCCCGATGTAGCTCCGTGCCGGTGGCGGCGGTCGGTCTCCGGTCGCCGCCGCAGTGCACTCACGACGCTGCCGGGGCGGCGGGCAGGTCCCGCCGCCTCCGGAGCGGCCCGATCAGCAGGATCAACGGGGTAAGCGCCAAACAGGTCGTCATCACGGTGGCAGCGGTGTCGACGCCGTAACGCGCAGCGAGCGCGCCGGCCAACACGGCCGCCAGCGGGATGGTGCCGTAGTTGAGCAGGTGCATGCTCACCGTCACGCGCCCGAGCAGGTGGTGCGGCGTGTACGTCTGCCGGAACGCGCCCTTGACGACATTGCCGATGGCGACCCCGGGGCCGACCAGTACGCCGCCGAGCGCCGGCCAGATCAGCCCGATGCCGGGTCCGGCCAACGGGATGAGCAGGGCGGGTGGGCCGGTGAGCGCCGCGCCGATGAGCATGGCGCGCGCGGTGCCACACCGCCGGGCAAGGGCGGTGGCCAGCAGCGCGCCGATGCTCATCACCCCGACCAGGACGCCGACCAGCCCCGGCGCGAGTCGTAGCTCGCGGACCAGAAACACCACCAGGACCGCCTGGTAGCCGGTCAGGCCGATGTTGCTGGCCGCCCCCATGAGCATCAGGACCCGCAGGTACGGGTCGCGGATGACGAAGCGCAGCCCCTCGGCCATGTCCCGCCGCAGCGACCGGGACCTGTCCCTGCCGACGGGACGCGGCTCGGTGGTGCGGATGCGCAGCAGGAGGGCCGCCGAGAGCACGAACGTCAGGGCGTCCAGCAGCAACGCGGCGACCGCACCGGCGAGTTGGGCGATCAGACCGGCGATGCCGGGCCCGACGACGTAGCTCACCGTCTGGGTGGCCTGAAGCTTCGCGTCTCCCTCGGGCAGTTGCTCGGGTCGCAGCAGCACCGGCAGGTAGACCTGGTCGGCGGTCTCGAAGAAGACCCGTGCGACGCCTGCACCGAGGGCCACCAGCAGCAACTGCGCGACGGTGCGGCGGCCCAGCAGGGCGGCCACCGGCACGCTGAGGAACGCGAGCGCGCAGAAGAGGTCGCAGACCACCATGAGCGGCCGGCGCGGCAACCGGTCCACCCACGCGCCGGCCGGTAGACCGATCAGCAGCCAGGGCAGCCAGGCCGCGGCGGTGAGGACCGCCACCTGGAAGGTGCTGGCGTCGAGCACGGCGACCGCCACCAGGGGCAGCGCGACATTGGTGACGTTGCTGCCGATGCTGCTGACCGTCTGGCCGGCCCAGAGCAGGCGGAAGTCGCGGTGCCGCAGCAGTCCGCCGACCGGCCGGATCGGGGCGGGACCGGTGCGGGTGGCCACCGTCACGGCCGGGCCGGTACGCCGTGGACGAACACGAACACCGGCTGGCGCTCGGCGCCGTCGTCGGGCAGCTCGCGGTCCTCCCAGCGGGCCAGCAGGGCGTTGATCTCGCCGCCCAGCTCGTCCAGCTCCTCGGGCGTGAGGTGCAGCCACCGGTCGGAGGAGAACGGCGCAACCTTTATTGCTCAACATTTGTTGCGGACCGACGGGCGGAAGGAGGCGGCCCGGTGGGGTCGGGCCGCCTCTCGTTCAGGCGACGAGCCGGCGGGCCAGCTCGTCGGCGACCTGCTTGGCGATGGTGGGTGGAATGGCCGCGGCGATCTCCTCCGGCGTCAGCCCGGCCAGCACGCCCTGGATGATCGCCTCCTCGTCGGTGAAGTCCTTCCCGGCCAGTGCGTTGAGCGTGCCCTGCAGGGCGGTGAGCTGCGCCGTCATCGCTCGCAGGTTCCAGGTGCCGGTTACCGAGGCACCGGTTTCGTCCCGGCCCTCCGCCATTCGGGTGTAGATCTGTCCGATCGGGTTGCGGCCGTCCAGCACGGTCAGGTTCTTGTAGACGGTCGCCAGCCAGTTGTGTTCTTCGGGGGTCATGTCTTCGTCCTCCAGGATTCCGATGGAGCTGAGGTAGCGGCGGAACAACGGCCGCTGGTCGCGACCGGCCTTGATGGCGTCGCGGAAGAAGCTGAAGTGGGTGTGCCAACGGTGCGAGCTGTCGCCGCTGGTGCGCTTGCCGAGCCGGTCCCACCGCTTCACGGTCACACCGTCGGGGCTGTAGATGATCTCGCGGATGTCCCGGGTGTCGGCCGCGTTCGCGGCGCACTGGTCCACAAACCAGAGCGAGAAACTGACCAGGGTGTGCATACGGCCACCGGAGCGGACCTCGAACTGGCCGACGTCCAGCGCCGACGCGTCCAGGGTCAGTCCGGCCCGGTCCCGGGGTGACTCGACCACTGAGTAGTCGTTCGGAACCACCCGGTCCGAGCCGCAGTGATAGCCGCCGCGGTGGGCCGGGTCGCCGACGATGCCGACCTCCGCCGGATCCAGGTCGTCCGGGCCGGGGGCGTTGTCGAGGTGGGTGAGGAGCAGGCTTCGAAGGGCCAACAGGTTATCCGGGGCCCGGGTCATGGGGTCCCCCTCTCAGCTGGGGCGGGGACCGGGCGCGACGTCACACCGCGTATGCGGTGTCGGGCTTTGGGCGAGCCCGGTCTGGTGGGTGCACGGCGCCGGGCGTTGACCCAACCATAGCCCGCATTCCGATAAATGCCCAGGTCAGAGCCGTTCTGTTCAGATAGGAGGCAAAGCCGGGGCAGAGTGGACGATCGGCAACAGCAGCACCGAGGGATGCGCCGGGTCATGCAGAACCTGCCGCCAACCAGCACGCAGCGTCACCGCCACGCCTAGGGGTTCCCCCGTGCCGGGGTTGCGCCCAGCGCGGATGGGCGCCACCGGCGACCTGCACCCGCAGCCGGTGCCCGGTGGCGAACCGGTACGCGGTCGGCCAGAGCGACACCGCAACCCGCAGCACCCCGGACGCGTCGGCGGGGAAGCGGTCGGGCGTCACCCGCACCAGACCGTCGCACACGTTCCACGATCGACCGCGCTGGTCCACATCGCACAGTCGCACGAAGACGTCCAGGTATGGCAGCTCGCTGCGGACGTGCAGCTCGGCGCGTACCGGACCGATCACCTCGATCGGCCGGTCCAGCGGGGCGCCGGTGTAGGTCGGCACGTCGGGGCGGGCTTCGACCTGCCGGTTGTCCACCGGACCGGCGCGCTGGGCGACCAGAAGCGGCCCACCCAGCGACGGGGTGGGGTCGGCCGGGTCGTACCGAAACTGGTCAGGCGTCGACGCGACCGGGGGACGTACCGCCAGCTCACCGCCCGGATGCAGGTGCCAGGCGGTCTCGACGGTAGGCGGCGGCCAGTCCGGGAGGTCCCGCCAGCCGCCGCCGGGACCACCCACGTGCAGCCGGCCGGACCAGGGCGGACGCGGGTGTCGCGGCCCTCGGCCCGCTGGTGGCGCGACCGTCAGGTGCTCGTCGAGCCAGGTCAACCCCTCGCGCAGCGCCGCCACGAAGAGCCCGGGGCTGCCGTGCGTCCACGGCCCGATCACCAGCCGCGGCCGGGCACCGGCGGCGCGCAGGGTGGCGTGGTCGTCGAGCTGGGCGCGCAGGGTGGCGTGGTCGTCGAGCTGGGCGCGCAGGGTGGCGTGGTCGTCGAGCTGGGCGCGCAGGAAGATGTCGTGCCAGCCGGTCACCATGACCACCGGCGCGCGTGCCCGGGCCACCCGGTCGGCGAAGACGCGACGGGCAGCCGTAGCGCGGCGGCGGCGAGGCGGGCCACGAGCCGGCCGGGCACGTCAGCCTGTCGTCCGGTGGGGCGCCCCGGGCCGGGCGGCACGGACCGCGTCGCGGTGTGCCCGCAACGACTCGCCCATCTCCGCCAGGAAGCGGTGCACCACCTCCAGCTCGTCCTCGTCGAAGCGGTCCATCACGGTGTCGGTGCGGGCGCCCAGCGGCCGGAAGAACTCCATGGCCAGGGCGGCGCCCTGGTCGGCGTAGTGCAGCAGTACCTTGCGCCGGTCGGCGGTGTCCCGGTCCCGGCGGATGTGCCCGGCCCGTTCCAGGCGGTCGATCAGGGCGGTGACCGAGCCGGACGACAGGTTGAGCTGCTCACCGAGGCGGCCGGGGGTGATCGGGTCGCCGATCAGTTCGGCGTCCATGACCGCGATCAGCGCGTTCAGATCGGTCGGGTTGAGGCCGTGCAGGTTGGCGAAGGCGTGACCGACCTGCTGGGCGTCCACCGCGTACCGCCGAAGGTTGTTGGTGATCTCCGCGACGAGTTGCTCGCGGCGCGTGTCGCGCCGCCGGTACATGCCGTGAGTCGCCACGTCGCGCTGCTTCTCCCCGTCGTCGGTACTCCGGTTGCAGCATAGAACAGCCGTAGATAATCTCGGCTATCAAGATACTTGGTGCTCGAAATACCTAGGGGTCAGCGATGTCCGTCTTCACCAGGGTCGCGCGTGGCCAGCTCCCGGCCTGGCTCACCGTCGCCGCCGCGCTCGTCATCGCCGCGGTCGTCTTCGGTGTGCCACGGCCGGACAACCCGGCCCCGGTCTCCGCCACCGGCCTGTCCGCCGAGTGGCATTCGACACAGGTGCAGCGCCTCCAGGACCAGCTACCCACCAGCGACGTCCAACCGGCCGTCGTGGTCGTCAGTCGCGGTGACGGCGCGGCGCTGAGCGGGGCCGACCGGGCCGCCCTCGCCGCCCGCTCCGGCGACCTGGGCCGGTTCGCGGTGGGCGGTCGGGTCAGCCCGACACAGGTCTCCCCGGACGGCACGGTCGCGCTCGTCGCCGTTCCGCTGGACACCTCCGGCGGTCAGGAGGAGGTAACCAGCAGGGTCACCGAGCTGCGCGACGCGCTGGTGGACCTGCCCGACCCGCTGGCCGCCGAGGTCACCGGCGCCCCCGCTCTCACCGCCGACCTGTCGTCGGTCTTCGAGGGCGCCGACGTCACCCTGCTCGCGGTGACCGCCGCCGTGGTCGCGTTGCTGCTGCTGATCACGTACCGCAGTCCGTTCCTGTGGATCGTGCCGCTGGTCGTGGTCGCCGCGACCGAACAACTCACCCTGCGCGCGGTGGACACGATCGTGCCGGCCGTCGGCATCAACCTCCAGCAGGGCCAGGTCACCGGCATCGCCAGCGTGCTGGTGTTCGGCGCCGCCACCGACTACGCCCTGCTGCTCATCGCCCGCTACCGGGAGGAGCTGCGGCGCGAGCAGGACCGCTTCGCGGCGATGCGGGCCGCGCTGCGTCGTACCGCCGAGCCCATCCTGGCCAGCGGCGGCACCGTGGTGCTCGGTGTGCTCACCCTGCTGCTCAGCGAGCAGGAAACGAACCGGGCACTCGCCGTGGCCTGCGCCACAGGTGTCGTCTTCGCCATGCTCTCGGCGCTGTTCGTGCTCCCCGCCGTGCTGGTGCTCTTCGGTCGCGGCCTGTTCTGGCCGTTCGTACCCCGGGTCGGCGGCCCGGTACGCGAGGGCCGGCTCTGGGGCCGGCTCGGCGCCGTCGTACGACGCCGACCGGTGGTGGTCGCGGTGCTGTCGACCCTGTTGCTCGGCGGCCTGACCCTCGGTGGGCTCGGCATCCGCACCGGACTGTCCGAGACCGAACAGTTCCGGGCCGCGCCCGAGGCGGTGACCGGCGCGCAGACCCTGGCCCGCGCGTTCCCGGCCGGCAGCACCCAGCCGGTGGCCGTGCTCACCACCCCGGCGGCGGTACGGGCGGTCACCGACGTCGCCTCCGCCGTACCCGGCGTGGCCTCGGCGCGACCGGGCGACGCCGGCCAGGCCGTCGCCCAGGTCGACGTCGTGCTGGACGCCGAGCCCGGCACGCCCGCCTCGGACCGCACGATCGAGGCGCTGCGCGACGCGATCGCCGCCGTGCCCGACTCCGCTCCCCCGGCCGTCGCCGGGGCAGACCCGCCCTCCGGCGCGATCGTGGGCGGCTCGGTGGCCGCGACGTACGACTCCGACGAGGCCAACGACCGGGACCTGCGGCTCATCCTGCCGGTCATCCTGCTGCTGGTCGGCGCGGTGCTGGTGCTGCTCCTGCGGGGCCTGGTCGCGCCGGTGCTGCTGGTGCTCACCGTGATCGCGTCGTTCTTCGCCAGCCTCGGCGCGGCGTGGCTGCTCTTCGACCACGTGCTGGACTTCCCGGCGCTGGACACCGGCGTGCTGCTGCTCGCCTTCGTGTTCCTGGTGGCGCTCGGCGTGGACTACAACATCTCCTGGTGACCCGGGCACGGGAGGACGCCCGCACCACCGGCACCCGCGACGGCATGCTGTCCGCGCTTCGGGTCACCGGAGGTGTGATCACGAGCGCCGGGGTGCTGCTCGCCGCGGTGTTCGCCGTGCTCGGCGTGCTGCCGCTGATCACCCTGACGCAGATCGGCGTCATCGTCTGCATCGGCGTCCTGCTGGACACCCTGCTGGTCCGCACGGTGCTGGTGCCGGCGCTGGCGTTCCTACTCGGCGATCGCTTCTGGTGGCCGGGCCGCGTCGACGCCCACCCGGACGTCGACGTCCTGGCGACGCCCGAGCCGGTGCCCGTACGCGACTGACCGCCCATGCGACGGGGGCGGGGCCGGGAGACACCCGATCCCGCCCCCGTCGGCGTGCTCAGTAGTCCAGGCAGACGCACTCGGTCATCAGGGCGCGCACGTTGCCCACGTACGACGGGTTGGGGATGGCGAGGGGCTCGCCCTCCTGCGCCACCGCGCCATGCCCGAAGTTGTACGCGGCGATGACCGCGTTGAGCAGGCAGGAGTCCAGTTCGGCGGTGCACAGGTCCGCGTCGAGCCGGAAGTCTGACTCGAAGTACATGTCGCCGATGTACTTGGTCAACCACGCCAGGTAGTTGGCCCCCAGGTACGCGTTGTCCCGGTAGTCGGCGATGTCGTAGCTCTGCTCGAAGCGTTGGTTCATCCAGGTCGCGGTGCCCGGCATCACCTGCATCAGCCCGACGCCGCCGTCGCAGGCATAGATGTTGGACTGCCAGCCGCTCTCCTGCCAGGCGGTGGCCTTGAGCAGGTTGAGCGGGATCTTGAGGTCCGGCGCGGAGCTGAGCCAGTAGGTGCGGGCGGCGGCGTCGGTCAGTGCCGCCTTCACGTCGGCGCGGCTCGCCTGGGTGCCCTTGTAGCTGGGCTTGCAGGACGACGGCGCGGGCTTCGGAGGCGCCGGCGGAACCCTCGTCTCGGTGGGCGCCTTGGCGACCACGCGCGGCTTCGTGGGAGGCGCCGCCCGGGTCGGCTTCTTCGACGGCGTCGGGGAGACGGACGCGCTACGGCTCGGGGCGGCGCCCATCGCCGCGACCCCGCTCGCCGAGGGGCGCGGCTCGACGGACGGCTCGTCGACCGGCTCGTCCGTCGGCGCCTCGGTCACCGCGACGGGGGCTGCGGCCTGGTCCTGCGGGCGTTCCCCCTTGCCGGCGCAACCGACCGCGCCGCCCGCGAGCAGCAGGCCAGCGAGCACGAGCGCGCCCACCCGACCGGTTCGTTGACGCATGGTGACCCTCCCCCGTCCGACAGTCGCCGCAGATTAGCAAGGTTCGACGGGCCGGCGATGCCCCTGCGACGGCCAGACCGGACCGGCCGACTGCTCCTGGTCTCCGACCGCCCGGTCCCGGGTTGCCCAGGCGACCATGAACACCACCGTCCACAGCACCCCCAGCAGTACCGCCGCCGCCGTACCGCTCGCCGTGTCCAGGCCGAGGTAGAGCCGTGCGGCCGCGACCCCCAGCACGCCCGCGGCTGCGGCCGTCCACGCGGCCACCGCCACCGGCCATCGCGCGCTGCGCGACACCAACCAGGCGAGGGTGCAGAGGCTCGCCGCGACCACGGCGTTCTGGGTCGAGAACGGGACGGCCTCGTGCGTGCCCGCGCCGTCGCCAGGTGTTCCGGTCAACTCGGCCACCACGGCGAGCATCACCAGCGGCACGAACGCGCCGACCGTACCGACCACGCTCAGCAGGTCGGCGCGCAGCGGACGGTTGCGCCACGCCAGCACCGCCGCCACCATCGCCACCAGCACGATCACCACCCAGCCGCGTACCAGTGACACCACGACCAGGGTGGCGTCGGCGGCGTCCGGGGTGCGGCGGGCCGTGAACCACGCGCCGACCGCCCCGTCCAGCGCCGCCAGTCCGCTGTTGCGTACCACTACGGCGAGCAGGCCGGCGATGGCCAGCCCGGCGGAGAAGAGCAGCAGCAGCCCGGCGGCCAGGTTGAGCAGCAGCGTCCAGCCCGGCCCGATCCGCATGGCCACCAGGAAGAACAGCACCCCGTAGCGGGCGCTGAGCCAGCGCACCGGCGGCAGCGCGGCGGCCCGCGACAGCAGCGCGCGCGCCGGGTCGGGGTTGCGGCCGAGCCACCGACCGGCGAGTACCACCCCCAGCAGTCCCGCCAGCAACGCCAGCGCCGCGCCGGTGGCCCGGCCGAGCACCCGGGAGACCGTGTCGTACGACTCACCGGCGAGGTGACCGAGCAGGATCGAGCCGGCCACCCAGGTCGCCACCCCGGCCAGATTCCACAGGGCGAACCGCCGGTACGGCATGCCGGCCGCACCGGCCAGCCGGGGCACCAGGGTGCGGGCGAAGGCCACCCACCGGGCGGCGAAGACCCCCCGACCACCCAGTTGGGCGAGCATGGCGTCGGCGCGGGCCCACCGCTGCGGCCCGACCCGGTGACCCAGTCCGGCGCGCAGCCGAGGGCCATACCGCCGCCCGGCGCGAAAGGCCAGCCCATCGCCGATGACCGCCGCGGCGGTCATCGCGAGCAACGCCGGCCCGAGCCGCAAGGTACCGTTGTAGGTGAGGAAGCCGACGAGCAGCAGGGTAGCCTCACCCGGCACGAGCAGGCCGAAGATCACCGCGGTCTCGCCCGCCACGATCAGCGCGGCGACCAGGTAGATCCACACGGTGGGCAGACCCTGCACCCAGGTCAGCAGGTCGTGCACTCAGGCCCCCGGGACACGGGAGCCAGCATGCCAGCCGGGGGAATCACCGGCACAGCGGTTTCACCATAGATCAGGGGCACCTGGGGGTGACCCCGACGCAGCCTGCGCGAGCGCAGGCGGAAGGATAGAGGGTATGCAGCTTCGCACCGACCTCCGCAACGTCGCCATCATCGCTCACGTCGACCACGGCAAGACCACCCTGGTCGACGCCATGTTGCGGCAGGCCGGCGCGTACGGCGCACGCGGCGAGAACACCGAGCGGGTAATGGACTCCGGTGACCTGGAGCGGGAAAAGGGCATCACGATCCTGGCCAAGAACACCGGTGTGCGCTACCTGCCGGCGGACGGCTCCGACCCGGTCACCATCAACATCATCGACACCCCCGGCCACGCCGACTTCGGCGGCGAGGTCGAGCGCGGCCTGACCATGGTCGACGGTGTGGTCCTGCTCGTCGACGCCAGCGAAGGCCCGCTCCCGCAGACCCGCTTCGTGCTGCGCAAGGCGCTGCGGGCCCGGATGCCGATCATCCTGGTGATCAACAAGGTGGACCGCCCGGACGCCCGGATCAAGGAGGTCGTGGACGACACCTACGAGCTCTTCCTCGACCTGGACGCCGACGAGGAGCAGATCGACTTCCCGATCGTCTACGCCTGCGCGCGGGACGGCATCGCCTCGCTGACCCAGCCGGCCGACGGCTCGGTGCCCGACGACAGCGACTCCCTGGAGCCGCTGTTCCGCACCCTGCTGGACACGATCCCGGCCCCCGCGTACGAGGACGGCGCACCGCTGCAGGCGCACGTCACCAACCTGGACGCCTCGCCGTTCCTCGGCCGCCTCGCGCTGTGCCGGGTCCGCCAGGGCACCATCAGCAAGGGTCAGACGGTGGCCTGGTGCCGCACCGACGGCAGCACCCAACGAGTCCGCATCTCCGAGATGCTGATGACCGAGGGTCTGGAACGCAAGCCGGCCGAGACCGCCGGCCCGGGCGACATCATCGCCGTCGCCGGCATCTCCGACATCATGATCGGTGAGACCCTCGCGGACCCGGAGAACCCGGAGCCGCTGCCGCTGATCACCGTCGACGAGCCGGCCATCTCGATGACCATCGGCACCAACACCTCGCCGCTGGTCGGCCGGGTCAAGGGCTCGAAGGTCACCGCGCGGATGGTCAAGGACCGGCTCGACAAGGAGCTGATCGGCAACGTGTCGCTGCGGGTCCTGCCCACCGAGCGTCCGGACGCCTGGGAGGTGCAGGGCCGCGGCGAGCTGGCGCTGGCCATCCTGGTCGAGCAGATGCGCCGGGAGAGCTACGAGCTGACCGTCGGCAAGCCGCAGGTCGTCACCAAGGAGATCGACGGCAAGACCTGCGAGCCGGTCGAGCGGCTGACCATCGACGCGCCCGAGGAGTACCTGGGTGCCATCACCCAGCTCCTCGCCACCCGCAAGGGCCGGATGGAGCAGCTGGTCAACCACGGCACCGGCTGGATCCGGATGGAGTGGCTGGTGCCGGCGCGTGGCCTGATCGGCTTCCGCACCGAGTTCCTCACCGACACCCGGGGCACCGGCATCCTGCACCACGTCTTCGAGTCGTACGAGCCGTGGTTCGGTGAGCTGCGCACCCGCAACAACGGTTCGCTCGTCGCCGACCGCTCCGGTGCGGTCACCGCCTTCGCGATGATCAACCTGCAGGAGCGCGGCCAGCTCTTCGTCGAGCCGACCACCGAGGTGTACGAGGGCATGATCGTCGGGGAGAACTCCCGCTCCGACGACATGGACGTCAACATCACCAAGGAGAAGAAGCTCACCAACATGCGGGCGTCGACCTCCGACGAGACCGAGAAGCTGATCCCGCCGCGCAAGCTCTCCCTGGAGCAGGCCCTGGAGTTCTGCCGCGAGGACGAGTGCGTCGAGGTCACCCCGACCGCGGTGCGCATCCGCAAGGTCGTGCTCGACCAGCAGCAGCGTGGCCGGGCCGCCGCCCGCCGCAAGCACGCCGGCTGACCACACCAGCACCGGGCGCGGGGGGGGGGGGGGGGGGGGGGGGGCCGGGGTTGCGGTGGGTGGGTGATGTGGGGTTGCCGGTGTGGCGGCGTGCGGGTGTGGTGCCGGGGCTCGCCTCGGGTGATC